>DUSF01000001.1 GCA_012842745.1 Bacillus sp. (in: firmicutes)
ATCCTTTGTTCCCATTCAATTCTTAGTTCAGATTTATTCATCGCAAAACCTCCGCAAAATTTGATCTTTAGAAGATTATCGCATATAAAAAAGCGCCAAACCATGTGGGGATAGTTTGACGCTTACGCTAAAAACAAACGACTCAGGTTTGAACTTCGATGTTTCTTTAATGCCGAAATATCTTTAATTTGATTATGTCTAATGTTTATAAAATAAATTCCTTCTATTTCCCCCAATGGGTTAATATCAGAGATTTTGTTGTGTCTCAGAGTTAAATAATAAAGGCTACTAATATCTTTGATTGGACTGATATCACTTATTTCATTATGAGAAAGGTTTAAATCATTGATAAACTTACAATCCACTAAAGGAGTAATATCACTAATACCACAATTCTCTAAATAAAGTTTCTCCAACCCATTAAAAATATGAAATGTATTTGGCTCTGTTCTTTCCCTTTCATGCTGCTTGAACTGTTCTATATACAAATTTCCAATAGGCGACAAATCTGAGAAACTACAGTTCTGTAAATAAAGGTATCTAAGACTCATCAAACTTTGTAAAAAAGACCATTCCTTATTATCACTGCCTAGTACATACAATTCTTTCAAATTGTAAAACCCTTTCAAAAAGCTAAGGTTTATTGTTGGAACGTATATATGCAGTGATTTAATATGGACAAAATGCTCCATATCTGCAATCCATTGACCATTATCCGAATCATTTACATTGAAAGTGATGTCGGGGAATATCATACTAAATGCTGCTGAATCCCCAATCCAAGGGATTGGAAAACCTGATGCCTTTCCAACCGTAACCATTATCCCTTTAACAACCGATAAATCTTCTGCTGTAATTCTTTCGGATTTAATATTTAGCAGTTCTTTTACCGACCTTTCAAAACCCCTGTCTTTAAATTCAACAACACCCATCGCATTAACACCTCTTCGACTTAAATAAGTTTAACCAGCACTTTTACCGTTAATCGTGTCTTGTAATATAGCTCAAAAACTTTTTTTATAAAAGATATAAAAGCTGATTAGAGCCAGTCACAAAAACTAACCAATTTTCCTTAATAAAATCTACGAGTTATTAATTTATCCCCTACATTAATTAATTTATGGGGGATATTTTTTTCAACCCCTACAGTTGTTTCAAGAGATTACTTATACCACTTAGGCAGTTATAAAAAAACTGTCAATACAATTATAAGGTGTTGGTAATTATGGTATTTTCTAATTCTTATTTATTTCTGGGGTTATTTTCTGGGCTAGAGATCTGTAAATCAAATATTTTCTCAAGAATGCTTAAATGTTTTTCGGGGGTAATTTAAATGCAAACTTTAAAGTTAAGCGTAGATGTAACAATACCCGATGAATTTGTAGTTATCACTAAAGTTGAACTAGAGGAACTAGAAAAACAGCAGTTATTAGGAAAGTATTGGAATATGAAGGATTTAGAAAAACAAATCAACAAAAAACATGAATGGATTAAAGAAAATATTCTTTACCCAAATAGATTTAGAAAAATCCTAGATGTCGATAACGGTGGCTTTGTATATTACCCAAAGTCAAAAGGGCAAACATGGTCATTTCACGCACTAAAAATGGCTGAATTTCTAGATAAACATTTCAATCCGATTTTTTCAGAAAATTAATAACTGTCTAGGAAATATTGCTATACATTTAATTGCATTCCCTATATCATACGAGTGAACCGTTATTTCACTCGTCATCCAATAATCAAGAAAACAGGTGATAAAATGGCGAGCTATCAAAAAAGAGGTAACTCTTGGCAATACATCGTTAGTCATATAGTAAATGGTAAATCAAAACCTATTAGAAAATCAGGTTTTCGAACTAAAAAAGAGGCTCAAGTTGCAGCTGCAGAAGTTGAGGCTCAATTATCAAAAGGTGTAATGCCCTCTTTAAAAAAGATTCCATTTGATGAATACTTTGAGAATTGGATAACAATTTACAAGAAAAATAAGGTTAGTCTTGTAACACTTGAACATTATAAATATTCATTAAAAGCTGTTAAAGACTATTTTCAAAGTAGAGCAATTCAAGACATCAAGAGACAGCATTATCAAATCTTTTTGAACGAGCTTGGCAAAGGAAAAGCAAAAGAAACAGTTGCCAAAATAAATGGACATATAAAAGCATGTGTTAAAGATGCCATCGAAGAACAAGTAATACAAATCGACTTCACAAGAAAAACAGAGCTCTCTTGGACAGTACAAGAAAAAAAATCAACAGAAAAGCATTTAAATTATGAGGAAAGTGAACGATTATTACAAAGCATATGGAGGAAACTTGATGAAGGATTAGGCTATTCACTGCTGTTATTAGCAATTACTTCAGGCATGCGTTATGAAGAACTCATTGGACTCACAAGGACAGACTTTGACTTTATTAATAATACGATAACTATAAACAAAACATGGGGTTACAAAAAGAATTCTCCAACAGGATTCGGTCCAACTAAAAACGAGCAGTCCATTCGGACTATTAAAATGGATCAAAAAACAATGAGTCATTTTATAAAGCTATTTAAAGTAACACCTACAAACATTAAACAATTAGTATTTTATAGTCCATCTTCAAAGTACAAAGTCATTAGCAATACAAACGCAAATAAGTTACTGAAAAAATTATTAAATGAATTAAAAATTTTTGGAATTACTCTTCATGGTTTAAGACATACGCATGGAAGTGTATTACTCTACAAAAAAGCATCTATCCAATATGTAAGTGAGCGTTTGGGTCATGGAGATATCGAAACAACATTAAAAGTGTATACACATGTTTTAAAAGAATTACGGATTGAAGATGAACAGCTAAGTACGAATACTTTTGAGCAGATGATTGTGTAAAAAAATGTGTAAAAAAATTTCAAATCTCATCGTTTCCTAACGAATACTCTTAAATAAAAAGAAGCTCATAAACCCCGTTATATCAAGGTTTATGAGCTATCTAAAAATTCTTATCGTAACTAAAATTTTCTTAAAAGTACCGGTGGTCGGGGTCGAACCGACACTCCTTTTGGGAACACGATTTTGAGTCGTGCGCGTCTGCCAATTCCGCCACACCGGCATAGGCAAATGAAATAAAAAAGAATATTAACAATTTAATATTCATATAAGGGATATTACTTTATAAATGGTGCCGAGGGCCGGAATCGAACCGGCACGGTAGTCACCTACCGCAGGATTTTAAGTCCTGTGCGTCTGCCAGTTCCGCCACCCCGGCAAAAGGATATTAAAAAGGCGACACCCGGATTTGAACCGGGGGTAAAGGTTTTGCAGACCTCTGCCTTACCACTTGGCTATGCCGCCATGGAGCGGAAGACGGGATTCGAACCCGCGACCCCCACCTTGGCAAGGTGGTGTTCTACCACTGAACTACTTCCGCAAATTTTCAAAAAAATAAATGGCTGGGCTAGCTGGATTCGAACCAGCGAATGACGGAGTCAAAGTCCGTTGCCTTACCGCTTGGCTATAGCCCATTGAATATACTTCATGACAAATCTTCAAGGACTAATACATAATTGTATAGTTTTAAAATAATGGGGCGACTGATGGGGATCGAACCCACGTATGCCGGAGCCACAATCCGGTGCGTTAACCACTTCGCCACAGCCGCCATAATATTGGCAGGGGTAGTAGGAATCGAACCCACATTGGAGGTTTTGGAGACCTCTGTTCTACCATTAAACTATACCCCTATTAAAGATGGTGGAGGGGGACGGATTCGAACCGCCGAACCCTCAGGGAGCGGATTTACAGTCCGCCGCGTTTAGCCACTTCGCTACCCCTCCAGTATATGGTGCCGGCTAAAGGACTTGAACCCTCAACCTACTGATTACAAGTCAGTTGCTCTACCAATTGAGCTAAGCCGGCATATGGTGGCTCGAGACAGAATCGAACTGCCGACACGAGGATTTTCAGTCCTCTGCTCTACCGACTGAGCTATCGAGCCATATATCATAATGGCGGTCCCGACCGGAATCGAACCGGCGATCTCCTGCGTGACAGGCAGGCATGTTAACCGCTACACCACGGGACCATTTGACATTTAAATTTTTTGGTTGCGGGGGCAGGATTTGAACCTACGACCTTCGGGTTATGAGCCCGACGAGCTACCAGACTGCTCCACCCCGCGATAATTATATAAAGTATATTATTGTATATGGTGGAGGATGACGGGATCGAACCGCCGACCCCCTGCTTGTAAGGCAGGTGCTCTCCCAGCTGAGCTAATCCTCCGACACACAGGATGTGCTACTGCTTTCGTTGCGACAGGACGTCGCGCATTTAGTAGCATTCCTTAATTGGTGACCCGTACGGGATTCGAACCCGTGTTACCGCCGTGAAAGGGCGGTGTCTTAACCGCTTGACCAACGGGCCAAAATATATCTCAAAAGTGGCGGAGAGCGAGGGATTCGAACCCTCGAGACAGTGTTAACCGCCTACACGATTTCCAATCGTGCTCCTTCGACCACTCGGACAGCTCTCCATGGCTCCACAGGCAGGATTCGAACCTGCGACCGATCGGTTAACAGCCGATAGCTCTACCACTGAGCTACTGTGGAATGAAGATTGGATGCCTGGCAACGTCCTACTCTCACAGGGGGACAGCCCCCAACTACCATCGGCGCTGAAGAGCTTAACTTCCGTGTTCGGCATGGGAACGGGTGTGACCTCTTCGCCATCATCACCAGACATATTACTAACAAAGAACAAGTATTATTATAAACAAATCGTTTATATTATTCAATACGTTATTCCTTCAAAACTAGATAATCTACATTCATATTGACCGCTTTTCATTGTCCAGCTACAGCTCCCAGCGACTAGTAAACTTCGCTCATCTCTTGTGCGTAAGTCAACATCGATTCGCTTACGCTCATC
>DUSF01000002.1 GCA_012842745.1 Bacillus sp. (in: firmicutes)
CAATGTGGGGGAGACATGTACCCTGAGTATTATAAAGGTGTACATGGCATAGAATATAAGATTTCGGATATCTTCTAGACAAAAAAGGACTGAGTGAGGTGGTTTTCCTCACTCAGTTTTTCTTATTAACTCCCTTTTTTTTTACAAAAAGTTATCTACATATTTCTTCGTTTGGTTTTAACCTTCTATTTTTGAAATCGACAGTCCGCCAACCAGGGTAATGATGATTACTGAATGTGATGGTCACTAAATCATTAGGGGGATTGTGAGCACCTTCAAATGTCGTTACCTGCACTGTGACATCAAAATAGAAGCTACCTTGTTCCAACTTTTTTATTTGGAGAATGGTACCACAATAATACTGCTTAAGTTCGCCGTAATGTTTCTCGATTTCTTTATCAATGAAAGGAGTAAGCAATATGTAGATTAAGTCATCACGCAACTGTATTTCATTTTTAGCTTCGGTTGTGGCTTTGACAGGTGAATAGGAGAAAAAAGTGAAGCAGGCAATCATTAACAAAAAACTTTTCTTCATAAAACCCACCCATTCCAGTTTTCTTTTATAATGTACAATTATGGTAGTTCTTATTAAGCTAACGGGCATTACCACAACAATGGTAATACTAATGCTTTTAATAAAAGGCAGAATTCTTTAAAAAGAGACGATCTTCTTCAATCAGGTGTTAAAGACATGATAGTTGTATAAAACGGTGATATAATAATCGTAAAGAGTAAAAGGGGCGGTGTATATTATGAAGTGGTCAGAGGTTAGAAGAATGTACCCAAATCAATATGTTAAACTTAACATCATTGACTTTTACCTAGAAGATGATAAAAAGATTGTAACTGATGTTGCCTTAATTAATGTTATTGAAGATCCTAAATTAGCTACTAAAGAGTTACTTAAATCTAAGGGCGATACTATTGTTTACCATACAGGGGCTGAAGAAATCGTTATTGAGATCAGAAAAGCAATAGGTTTAAGAGGTATGAGGTTATGAAGGTAGAATTTGTAAATCATTTACTAGAAGTTGAAATGACGATTTCCTACAAAGGAAAAAAGAAAACAATAGATAAGCTTGTTATTGATACAGGTGCAGCTCATACTCTGATTTCATCTGATATTGTTGATGAGATAGGCATATACTTTGAAAATAGTGATTCTCTTGTAAGCTCTTATGGAATTGGCGGTGAGGAGTATTCTTTCCGTAAACCAGTTGATTTTATCAGGCTAGGAAATTATGAAATTTCAGATATGAAGTTAGACTTTGGTAATTTAGATAATTGGGGAATCAATGGACTAATTGGACTAGATATATTAATGAATGGACAGTTTATCATTGATTTAGGGAAATTAGAATTAATCCAAAATTAGTAATGCAGATAAATCTATTGATACTACGGCTGCACAATGCTAGAAATTTTAAAGATTAACATCAGGGCATGGATAAATGCTATGATGTTATTTTTTATATTAAAACACTGATGTTTGCGAGATAGTGCACTTAAAGTAAATGTGCAAGAGTTAAATAAGAGATCATCACATTGATGGTTTTGGGTAAAATATTTGGGATATTATGTTAAAGTTGAATTATAAGAATCTTGAACGAAGCAGGATAGTGTGAAAAAGGGATTTCTAATTTCTATATAGAAAAGCTAATAGAAAAATACTTTTTTATCTAATTATTATAGGAGGGGTAGGTATGACATTAGGTACAAGTATATTTGGTTTGTTGTCTTTGATATTTACCATTGCATTACCTGTGTCTTTGATTTTTTTGATGATTTGGATTAACCAGATTAAGAGAAATAGCGAGACTCAAGTAGAGAAAAACAAAGAAATTATTCGATTGTTAAATAAAGAGAACACCCAATGATAATATAAAAGCTGTTTATTAAACTATAGGGGAGCTTTACTATAATAATAGGATATATGTGCTAAAAGGCGAGGGACACAGTTTGAATGAAAATAAGACTTCTAAACTTGAGAAATGGAGAGCAAAATATGCTTCATTAGCTGTTGCGATAGGTTGTCTATGTAGCGTTGTTGTAAGTTGGGGAGATAATTGGTTTATGACAGCGTTTTTATTAGCTGGGGTGTTAATTTGTGGAATAATAGGCGTTTATAATTTAAAACGCAATAAAAGTATTTAAAGTTTGTTCCTTCTTCGTCAGGTTGTTTTTTAGCTTTCGGGCTTTGGTATAGACTTTCCCTATTTTTTAACGATTTTCTTCGTCTTTTTCTTTTGGGCGGGTTTCTTCTGTGTCTTAAGACATCGACATTAAGGAGTTATTCGAGGTGGAGTAGTCCTCTTGCCATAGTAATCGTTATATGTACGTCAAAGTTGCGAAAAAAATTAAAAGTCAGGAAGAAAACGAAGGTAAATTATTTGAGGTTATGAATGATAGTACCTGATGATTTTTAGGTTATTTACAGAAGGTGAAGCGTATTAAATAGGACATAAGTTTTAAAGTTGTTGTACGTCTATATAATTTGACAAAATACTATCTACGGCTTATAAGGGTTATCGCTATACAACGATTAAAGAGGGAGTTATTCGACACTCCCTTCCCACATAAAAGCCCCCCTAGATTTATTAAAGAGGGGCAATAATATTAATTTTATATGTTACTTTATTACGATACTTGGAGTGTATGTTGTTAGTATTTCGATTACATCATTTGGTGTTAAAAACACATAATGTTCTAATTGATTGGGCTCATAAATACCTGAACTTTCTTCAAGAAACCATTTTATATATTCAGAGTTTTTGACTTTAAATAAAGTCCACTCGCTATAAAAATCTGTACCGTATTGTTGGTCTAAATAATTTAGTTTTTTCAATAATGAGCCTTCATCCGTATTTCTATAGGATAATACACCCTCTTCAAACTTAACTACAATTTTACTTTTATCTTTTTCATCGCTGAACTCTAATATTATACCTTCTTTATTATCAATAAAAGTATCATTATATAATTTTGAGGGTAATCCATTTATCGGTATCCATCTTTCCCAATGTTCCAATACTCTTCCTCCTATTACAATTAATAGCGAAACTTAGTTTTCTTTTTTCCGTCTTGAATTTCAATTGTTGGGCGACCATCACTACTCTTCTTTCTTACTATCACTGTTCTTCCATCTGGTAATTTACCAATTTTTAAATCTGGAGTATTCTTGGTGATATTTGGTTGCAATGACTCAAAGTCTTTTAATGCTTTATCAAACCCTCCAGATAAGTCATATTGAGAAGTTCTACCCTTAGTCACTCTCCCAGGTGTTGCGTTTTTAATTAAATCATCTACAGTTTTACTACTACCCTTAGTATTAAATGCTTTTTTTATCTTAGAGCTCACTACATCAAATGTCTCTTTAGCTCCTTTTACACTTATTTTAACTCCATGTACTGCAGTTGCCCCTAAAGCTGGTAGTGTAAAGTGATACAACCTTATTTTTTCTTTATCACTCTCAGATACATAAGGACTTACTAATGCTTCAAGTGCTTCATTTATAGTTAAATCTCTAGGATCTTTATATGTGACTGGTGGTTTATCAACCTGATCATAATACCTCGAATCCCAAATGAAACTTTGTGCTTCTGTATACTTATTTGGTTTTGGACACATAGGCGGGTTGCTTGATTTTGAATTGTTGGCATTTCCTTTTATATTTCCTACATTCACTTTTGCGGCAAGCACCTGTTTATTCATCTGCTTTTTCTGGTTGCTAATTTGTTCCTTCTTCGTCAGGTTGTTTTTTAGCTTTCGAGCTTTGGTAAACACCTTTCCTCTTTTTTTAACGATTTTCCCTATCTTTTTCTTTACAGTCTTCTTCTGTGTCTTAAGGGAGGCGACTACTTTCGGTTTTGTTGGTTTAGTGACTATCTTTTTGTTGGCAGCTTTCGATGCCTTTTTTAATGCTTGTGCCCCTTTTTTTATAACGCCCTTAACTGGAACACTGCCAAGAGCACTTATAGCGGCACCCTTCCATTTTCACCAGATCACCTTGGATATCTGTGATCCCATCCATCACGATGTTGCTGGTATTACAAGTAACGTGAATGGATTCTCCAGCTTTAATTTGGAGCGCTTGTCCACCTGTCAGTTCAAAGTCTTTTTCAGCTTGAAAGAGTACGTTATGCCGACTATGAACTTCAATGCCTACCTCGGTATCAAGCGTAGGGAAAATCGCCCCGTCTACTGTCTCCTTATATTTTACTATTAATTTCCCTAATTCGGTAGATGAAGCAAGTTTGTCAACTGAATCTGCTCCTAAATAATCACTCTTTCTATAGCAAACGGCTGATTCATTCAGTTTCATAGATTCACTCCTCGAGACAACCACTTTATAACATTTCTGTTTTATTATGTATCTAATTCTACTTTGTAGATTAGTTTATATCCTTCGTTTTGTAAATCTTTTACTTGTATTTTAATGTATATTTTTGTAATTATTCCCAATGTTTTATTATAAAAAACACCCCAACTCCAATGAAAAGTGTCATTGAAATTGAAGTGTTAATTTATGAAGTCAAGCTCTTTTTATTTTTAAAATAATATATTCCATGTAAATTGCCGCTCTTATTGGTTTTAATGATGGGCATCTTTTTTTATAATTCATTGCGAGCCCCCACATAATGATAGTAGATAATAGTGGAGAAATCTTTTGAGTGTAATTTCTTATAGGCTCTATTTTATCTTCTATTACTCTTTCTGATATATTCATAGGAGCTTTTCCAGATAGAATATAATATATTGTCGCTGATAAACTGTAAATATCTGAATATACGCCTTGTTCAGATGAATTCGAATAAAATTCGAGCGGAGAAAAACCTGTTGTAGTAAAAGCTGTGAAACTATTTTGCTCTTTAAAATAGATTGCTGAGCCAAAATCAAGGATAGTAGGCTGCCCATCCTTTCTAATCATAATATTACTTGGCTTTATGTCGCGGTGAATAATGCCACTTGTATGTAAATAGTCTAGTGCATCTAGTAGCGGAAGTAGCGAATTCTTTAAAAAACAAGATAAAGAAGTTATATGATGTTCCTTTATCATTTCATCAAGTCTTATTCCCTCACCATATTCCATTGCAATATAGCATGTACCATTTTCTTCGAAATGATCATCATATCCGATAATATTCTGATGATTTAGTTCCTTCATAATTAAAGCTTCTTGAATAAAAACATCCCTTAATTCTTTAAACTTCTTCTTAAAAGAGGGAGATTTATGCAAAACTACTTTATCGTCTAAATCACGTAAAGCCAACGATTTAGGGAAATATTCTTTAATTACTTGAATTTCCTTGTTTCTTAAATTCTCCGCCAAATACACAATAGATAATTCACTATCGGAAATAATCTTTATTATTCTATAGTTATTATTCAATATTATGTTTTCCTTTAGATAAGCACCCTCTTCAGTTGAATGCACAAGATTCCCTCCATGTTCATTCTTATCACTACAAAAAAACGTCTTACCATGAAAAAGAGGCTGTTTATAAGTCAGCCTCTTTATTTATTTTTATTTATGAAATAATTGTAAATTTGCTCAATCGCTTGGTCCTTCATTAATTCCTTGCCATATTCAATAACCCGATAAATTGTGATTGTAGCAGGCGTTCCAAATTCAGAAAGAATTGCGATGATATTTTCTGTCGTCTGCCCATTCAGCTCTTCTTCTTGTAATTCTAAATAAAAATGCTTTTGAAAGGAATAAAGCTTGCCACCGTCAATCCCTAAAACATGAAGTCTTGAGCTTAAGGATATAATATCCTCAAGTGACTGAAATTCATAAAAAATATCATCACTTTCATCAACGGTCACTTGCATTTCTATATAATCGTCATTAAATCCCTCTTCTTCATCCAGGGCCGATAAATCTTTCGTCACAATAATGACCATCCCTTGAGCCTGAAGAGAGTATACTTCAATCGCTATTGGCCCATCGGCTTCAAACCCTAATTCATCACTTGCCTCACTCATCATATCGCGGAAGAGTTGATGAACCTTCTGACTATCATGCCATAAGTCTTCCTTTGTTAAACCACGTTCTGTTAAGTCATCAAAAGTTAGAAAGATTTTTATTTTATTATAATTTAAACGCTCTAGCCTCATGAGCTACCCTCCCTTACCATCAACTCCCAAACATCCTTACAATACTATATGTTTGTTTTTTAAGATGGTTCTTATTGTGTAACATTTTTAACCTTAATCTTACACTGTTTTTGAGGGTCAAGACAAGTATTTTGTTTTCGATTGTACACTTACTGCCTTTTAAGCCATTTTTCCCATTCTAACCTCGTTGGACCAATTATATATTGTTGATAATCTTCCGTGAACCGATGTGAGAAAGACTGTATAGCCTGACCGCCAATTCCTATATTCATATCAACATGATTAGCGGTAATCTTATCAATAAATTGCGAAACGATTTCGACAGGATTGATTGTAAATGAGGCAAATAAAAATTTCGGTTTAATCTCATTAATAATCTCTGAAAGATCCTCTTCTTTAACGCTTGTCCCTAAATAAATAACCTTATATCCCTTCCACCTTAAAAAAAGCGCAAACAACAATAATCCTAGTTCATCCTTCTCATTCGGGCCAGTAACGAGAAGAGCTGTTTCAGGCATATAACTATCATATGGGATTGTTTGTACTATTGCCCCAAGTTTTGAACGCATAAAATTAAAAATATATTGTTCATGAACAGTTGTTACTTTCTTTTGTCCCCTTGCTATTTCCATTTCAGCGAAAAGGGCAATTGTTAAATCAATGAAGGCTGTTTCTATAGAAAATAAGCTACAGGCATAATCAAATATTTTACGAGCATGATCTTCTTCAAATTTTAATAGCGCCTGTAATAAATTTTCCTTTATTTCGTGAAAGGCGTAATCAAATTTTTCAGTTTGCATTTGGCGAAGTGTGTTCTTTTCTACCTCGCTTTCCTCAAAAAGCGCAACAGCTTGACTGATTGTAAAGCCTTCATTTATTTTGTTTAAGAGCCACTTTAAAATGATAATATGCCGCTCTGAATATAAGCGATGGCCAGCTTCATTTCGATTTGGTGCGATCATTTTATAGCGCCGTTCCCAAGCCCTCAGCGTCCCTGGCTGAATACCAAGAAGCTTCGAAACGGCTTTCATATTATACTTTCCTTCTTCAAAGGTCATCAGACTTCCCCCGTCAACACCTTTTTCTATAGTATAGTTTATCAAAATTTTGGTGTAAACGTGGTTTGTGCTAATAGCCTCTTTCCTCCAATACCTCCTTACTCCTTTCGATTGATAACACACCCATTACCAATGAAAAAATGAGTAGAAAAATTGCGATTAATATTGATTTTCTCATCAACAATAAGTAACAAAAGATGGAGCTATAATCGATGGCAACCGAAGCCGTCAGCTGTTGTTTTTTCATTATCCAGTATAGTGTTTGTTCATAAGCTGATTTAACAAAGGTTGATAACACTGAAGTTGTCATAATAAAAGCAAGCATGCCAATAAAAAAGCGAACCGGATTCATAATCAAGTCAGAAACAATGTAGGGCAAATTATCCAAATTGGCCCTTGGAAGGAGTGAAATTGCTATATATCCACAAACGAAAGCAAATAAAAGCAACAGTATTTTTTTTAACATAAAAAAACCTCCCATTATCAAATATGTAATGAGAGCATAAAAGATGTTTTATTTTAATGCATAGGACAGTCCCCATCCTCCATAAAATGAATTGACCTTGTATATCAGTAATAACAAAGGAGGATATGCGATGTTTACATTGCGGAAATATTGGTACCCCTATGCTAGTCCATTTGACCCTTGCCCGCCGATTCCTTGTAAACAGTATGTAACTGCGCCAAACCTTTATATAAATTTTCAACCCCCTGGATTACAACAATTCCATCCCAAAAATGCCCTATATGCTGGAACACTTTGGTGCGCTTTTTATGACCCTTATTTCAATGTACATGAATTGAAAATGAGGGAGGAAAATGAAGATGCATAAACAAATGCCGCAAGACTATTACACTTTGCTAGAAGAACTGCAAACAGTCGATTTTGTTTTAGTTGAACTAACTTTGTATTTAGACACACATCCACGAGACCTTCAAGCGATTGAACAATATAATCAATATGCAAGGCTAAGAAAACAAATAGCTAAACAATATGAAATGTGTTTTGGTCCTCTTCTTCAATATGGTCATAGCTATTCTAGATACCCATGGGATTGGGATAACACACCATGGCCTTGGCAAGTTTAGAATGCGGAAGCGCCCGTTCAGCGAAGCTTACGAGTCGCTGGGCGCTGAAGCTGGACTGAATAGAAAGCGGAAGCCCTAGAGAAATTCAACACGGGGGAGGAACAAAAGAAAATGTGGATTTATGAGAAAAAATTGCAATATCCCGTAAAGGTTAGCAAATGTAATCCGATGCTGGCCAAATTTTTAATTGAACAATACGGCGGGGCTGACGGAGAGCTCGCTGCCGCCTTACGCTATTTAAATCAAAGATATACAATACCTGATAAAGTCGCGGGCTTATTAACAGATATCGGCACAGAAGAATTAGCCCACTTGGAAATGATTGCCACGATGGTCTATAAGCTCACAAAAGATGCCTCTCCAGACGAAATGAAGGCAGCTGGACTTGATGGCCATTATGCTGACCATGATAAGGCATTATTTTATCATAATGCCGCGGGAGTGCCATTTACGATTACTTATATTCAAGCAAAAGGCGATCCAATTACTGATTTATATGAAGATATCGCTGCGGAAGAAAAAGCAAGAGCTACTTACCAATGGTTAATCAATTTATCTGATGATCCATGTATTAATGACAGCCTGCGTTTCCTTAGGGAACGAGAAATTATTCATGCCCAACGCTTTAAAGAAGCAGTGGAAATCTTAAAAGAGGAAAGAGGGAAAAAGAAGTATTTTTAACAGGGCTGAGATTGTCAGCCCTTTAGTCACTTTCATAATAAAGATTGATATTATATTTTTCCTTCATTTCTATAAAGAAATGATGGCGCTGCTTCCGTTTTTCACCATCTGGCCAAAGTTCTTCGGACCTTTGTATAACTTCACAGCGGAGCGTATTGAAGTCTTTTTCTGCCATATCAGCTTTTTTTTCGACAAACTTCAAGCGGGAGTGAATCGTCACTATAACGGCAATAAATAGATAATGGTACACATTGTTTACTAATAATGAAATCATCATGCCATAATGGAAACGATAAGGCATCACTATAAAAAACAGCAAATATCCAATGAAAAAAGCTACAATGACAAGAAAAGCAAGTTTATAAAATCTTAACTCTGCCTCTTTTTTATCAAACTTCCTTTTTAATTGAAGCAAGTCTTTTATGATAACCTGTCCCACTTCATCTAAATAGTGATGCATCTTTTCCACAAGCCCACCTCATTCTTCTTCCAACCTAACGTCTACAATACATGTATTCATGCTCGCAAAAAAGTATTCCTAAGCATGAGAAAAAGGCTGTCCGAAACATGACAGCCTTTTTTCTCATTTAACCGGTATTTTTAAAACTTGCCCTGCAATGACAGTGCCATTTCCATCTAGCCCATTTGTACGCTTAATAATGTCTTCACCAGCTCTACTTTTATAATATTTCATCGAGATTCGATACAATGTTTCACCAGCTTTTACTTTATGGTATACAATGCGCTCATTTGATGCTTTTTTAGTTTCGACTGAGGTTGTTTCGTTCTCAGCTGTACTTGGCTGCTTTTCAGTGACAGCACTTTCTTGACTATCTGCCTCAACTGTTTCCTGACCAGTTACCGAAGCATCTGCTACATTGGCTCCGTTTGTACCGTTGGAAACATCTTCATTAGGCTCAACCACTTCTACTTCATTTTGAAAATTTACTTCATGATCCTTCATTTCTACTACATCGATATTGGAATTCCCCTTGTCTCCTTGCCTTGTCTCAGCTACACTTAAATTTGTTAATTGAACATTATCTTTCCACAGATTGTAAGTAGCTACTAAGCAGACGATTATTATAAATATTAAAGCAAGTAAACGAATCAAAGGGAATCGAATTCGGATTTTTGTTTTTTTCTTTTCTTTTTTGCTATGAACTTCGCTTCTCGATGGTAATTCGGAAACAACAATCTCGGTAGATTCATTTTGTTTTTCTTCAATTATTTGTTGATTATTCTCCATACGCTTCCTTAGTCCTTCCGCTTGGTCATCAAAATCATGGTTTGCCGGCATGTTATCACCTCTAGTTTAAAACTCGATGCAAATACTTGATGTGAATAATTAATGCAAAAACAAAATCGATTAAAAAATGCATAAAAATTGTCACTAAAAGATTTTCGGTTATAAGGTAAATCCATCCTATATAAAAGCTCAGAGAAATGACAACAATCAATAAAGTCCATTTGTATAAATAACGGAAATGGAGAATCGCAAACACAATACTAGCAATTAAATACCCAAAATGCGTCTGGAGAATGCCCCGAAAAAAAAGTTCTTCGGAAAAAGCAACAATGATACAAATGATAAAAATATGCCATATTGGTCTTTTTTGAAAAACTTTTTCATTAACTCCACCATCATCATACATATGTTTTGGTAAAGATTTCATTAGTATTAAATCGATAGCTATTACAATAATAGCACTTCCACCGCCAAAAAGGAGGATTTCTTTTATGTTCAACTTCCAAATTGCAAAAAATGCATCTAAATCCTCAAATAAAAAGAAGCCTATCACAGAAGCTAGCGTTATAATAATGAATTGGGTTAAGTAAAGATGAAGGAGCACCTCTCGATCATCCATCTCATGTATGATATCGGCTTGACGTTTAGCCATTAACAGTTCACCACCGCATAAAAGTTCCTGTTTTAGTTACAATATAGATAGCCTAATTTTAACAAATTTTATTAAAAAAAGGGGGACTCAATTAATGGAATTTAGGAAACCTTCTCTGATAAGTATTCTCAATGTACTTTACTATTGAAAAGTTGGACAAAGCGATTTACAATGTTTATGAGCGTGTAATGCGACTCAAACAATTTTTAAATAATTTTACAATTTGTGGGAGGTATTTTTCATGGCAAAGTATACGATTGTTGACAAAGAAACTTGTATTGCATGTGGTGCATGTGGTGCATCTGCGCCTGACATCTATGATTACGATGATGAAGGGATCGCATTTGTAACATTAGATGATAATCAAGGTATTGTTGAAATTCCTGATGTGTTAATCGATGACATGATGGATGCATTTGAAGGTTGCCCAACTGACTCAATCAAAGTTGCTGATGAGCCATTTGATGGTAATCCAACTAAATTTGAATAATAAATACATAAAACCTCTCAACTTTTACAGTTAAGAGGTTTTTATTATTCTTTATGGTAATTCAGGTGCATCAACGACAGGAACTTCACCACTCATGGATTCTAAGAAAGCAACAAGTGAATCAACTTCCCCATCTGTTAAATTAAGTGGTTGTATTAATGGATCTTTATTCGGATGATTGTCGCCGCCTTTATTATAGTAATTTACGACATCCTTAAGTGTAGCAAGACTTCCATCATGCATAAATGGTGCAGTATGTGCTACCCCTCTTAATCCAGCGGTTTTGAACTTCCCTTTGTCTGCCTCTTGATTAGTAACGGCAAATCGTCCATCATCACCTTCAATACCTAAGTTATGGAAGTTGTTGTCTGAAAGCAAGGGACCAGCATGGCAAGACATACAATTTGCTTTACCAGCAAATAATTTCATACCTTCTATCTCTTGTTCATTTAACGCACTTGTCTCTCCTGCTATAAAACGATCAAATCTCGTATCAGTAATTGTTATTGTTCTTTCGAATGCAGCAATAGCTTTAGCAATATTTTCAGCAATAATCTTTTCATTAAAAACTTTATTAAATTCATCTACATAACCAGGGACTGCGCTTAGTTCAGCAACTAATTCGTCAAGATTTTGATTCATCTCAACTTCAGATTGAATCGGTCCAAGAGCTTGCTCCTCTAAACTGCCAGCACGACCGTCCCAAAAGTTAGATGTATAATAGCCAGCATTTATGATGGTCGGACTATTACGTGTACCTTTTGCTCCTTCAAATCCAATAAAAGTAGGCAGATTATCTCCATATCCAGCCCCTGTTGCATGGCATGAGAAACAACTTAATTTATTGTTTCCAGATAATCTTGGATCAAAATAAAGCTTCTTACCAAGTTCCACTTTTTCTTCAGTCATCGGATTATCCGCTGGTACTGGAATATCACCAATGGGTTGAAATTTCGCAATTAAGTCCTGCAATTCTTGATCAACTACGGTACTCTCCACTAATGGCGGTTCAGTAGGTAACGTGTTTACCCCTTCCTCTTTACTACTACATGCGCCAAGAAGCCCAATCAAAATTAAAACAGCCCCTATCCATTTTAGCGCTTTCATTTTACCAACCCCTTTTTCTAATAATAGACAACATATTATTTTTTTATTGTTTATGTTATCTAAAATCAATTATAAAGTTAAAATTATTATTAGGTTCTGTCGTTATTTGACATTTTTGTGAATTATTCCAAAACAAACATTGCTATAGTATTTATCTTATTTAAAGGTAAAAGAAATAAAAAAGAGCTGTTTCTGAATAATCAGTATCAGCTCTTTTCTTGCTTCAGTATGGCATTGGGTTAACTGCTAGCGGTATTGAAATAGGCTCCAGTAAATTGAATGGGCCAATAATATTTTGTGAGGCATTTATAAATAAAACAGATTGTACTCCATATTCTTTAGCTGTCATTAAAATCGCTTCAATCATCAGCAAAGAATTTTCATCATTTGCTAGGGGCGTACCCTCCGCAAATTCAATAATTGCTTCGTTTTTTTCTTTATTAAGTGTAATCCGTTTGAAATTAATTTCCGCTCGTATTGGCAGTATGATTTGCTCTGTATCTAATTCTATTGGCAGCTTCATCGCTGCAATGGCATCGCTAAAATCAACATCCATTTGAATAGGAACTAAAAATTTCTGAGCATGACCATTTGGCTGAAGTACAAAATAGATACCCTTTGTTTGATTCTTTTTCAAATTTAATTCTGTTAATTCTCCATAATTGCCGAGCATTATTCCAAGTTTTCCTTCAGTACGAAATTCTACAGCTTCGTATCCCAATTGTTTCGCAGTTAATTTGACCGTCTCCAAAAAAATAATTTCCATTGTTGAACCATTGCCATATGAATGATTTATAGGGACATCGATAATTAGTTTTTTACCGTTATCTTTTTCACTGAGCTTGACATTTTCTAAAATATAATCCGATAATCCCCACTCATCTTCATGAAGATAATCCTTGATAGATTCAAGCCGTTTAAGTCTAGTTGATGCCCCCTCCTTTGGAACAATAAAACTAATCGGTACAACAAACTGCGCATTTGCGTCAGGAACAAAAGCCGTAAGTATCTCTTGATTTTCTTCTACATCCATTATAATGTGACTCTGATTTTCGGCCGCAATTCTTGCCATTGACCCTTCTTCTGCCATCATCAAGAAATTTTCGGCATTGTCTCCAGTATCATCTTCAATCATCTTTTCTTTCTGAGACTCTATTTGTGCATTTTCCATCGTATGATCCTGTTCATAAAGGAATGACGGAACAACGATAACAACAATGATTACAGCAGCAATAGAAGCAAGCGTTGGAAGAATCCAAGTCCTTTTCTTACGCACTGGATTTTTTCTATTTACTTGTTTTTCCGCTACTTTTTCTTCTTCAATACGAGAGGATATTTTTGCAAAAAGCTGATCGGGGTCTTGGTTGTCCTTCACTTTCGGAAAACTTTGCAACAGTTTTTCTAGTTGTTCGTCATCAAATGTTGACTTATGCATTCGGCATCCCCTCCTTTGCAAATACTTCCTCCATTAAAGATCGTAAAATCTTTAAGCCGCGATGCTGCGTTGTCTTAACCTTGCTTTCCGTCCAACCAAGGACTTCTGCTGTTTCAGCAACCGAAAACGACTGAATATATCGTAAAATTAATACTAATTTTTGATCAACCGTACAGTTTTCCATACATTGATACATCAGCCTAATTTGCTCATTTTGAATCGCCACTTCCTCTGGCAGCGGGGCATGGTCCTTTAAAAAAAATTGGACCGTTTCATCATCGATTGAGTTTCCATCTGCTGTCCTTTTTTGTTTCCGAAACCAATCAATCGCTACATGCCTAGCAATCGAGAAAAGCCATGTTTTTTCACTGCTCCTGCCTTCAAAACGATGATAGGATTGAAGAACTTTTAAATACACTTCTTGAACGAGATCTTCCGCCTGTTCTCTGTTTTTAACCATGTAAAACAAAAATTGGAATAGGTCATAATGATACATATCATAGAACCTTTTAAATATGTCCTTCACGATGCTTAAAACCTCCCGGTCTTCCATATAGTCGCCTACGATTATATAAAAGTTACACTAAAAATTACTGACATCCATCAAAAGTATACCTTATTAGCATAAAATCAGGAAGGAACACCTTCATTGAGAATAAATGTTCCTTCCTGGCTTCTAATCTTCAGTTTTATTTTCCTTCCTTTTTCCATCCCTAAATACAAGCGCACTTCTTTCATATTCAACATCCTTCACATGTTGTCTAGCGTTGACAACACGTGCAACGGCAAAGAAATAGTCTGATAAGCGGTTTACATATTTCAATACAGCTTTATTGATTTCTTCATTTTTAAGAAGGCTAACAATATAACGCTCAGCACGTCTTGTTGTTGTTCGTGCAATATGAAGGGCCGCTGCTTCTCGTGAACCACCTGGAAGGATAAAGCGCTCTAATGGTGGGGCTTCGACAATATATTGATCAATCTGTTGTTCAAGAATTTCAATCATTTCATCTGTTACTTTATAAGGCCGCTTTCCGTTTATCGTTGCCAAATCACTGCCGCAATCAAATAATTCATGCTGGATTCTTTCTAAATCAGCATAAATGTCGGCAAATTTTTCATCTCGCAAGAAAGTCATTGCCTGGCCAACAAAGCAATTGACTTCATCAACTGTACCATAGGCATTTACCCTTAGATGATCTTTATCGACACGTCCTCCTACTAAGCCTGTTTTGCCTTCATCCCCTGTACGTGTATATAACCTCATAATCATTCATCACCTTCCGATTTGATTGTTTGTGCTAACCCGTTCCAAATAATATCAACTCTCGAAGAAAGGCTAGCTAATTCCTGATAACACCAGCCCGTGATATCTCGCCATTTTCGATCACTTTCTAGAATTGGCACAATCCCTTTACTAATGTCACAGCCTATGAAAATAACAGTTCTGCCGTATTCGGCCAACTCCCATGTCTTCCAAGCATGAAAAATGCTTTTCCATTTTTTTCGTATGACATCTTCTTTGATGATAGAATGCTTTACTATTTCCTCTAATCCTTCCAAAATAACGAGTTTTTCACTCAGCAGTTCGTTAGGCATCAGAATATCGCTGTCCTCATAGTAATTATGCCACTTCCAATCATCACGAACATTTAATCTATAGTTGCTCGACACCCAGCTTCTTTTACCTTGAAACGCACCTCCTGTTACAAAATGCATCTTTTTATACCTCCATAAACGTTCCATTTTTTATTTATACTATCATTTTTTAGTTATATTATAGAGAAGGAGTACAATAGCCATAGAATGAACCACAAAAATGTTTCCTCTCCTTCTAATAGAGCTCCTAAAGTATCGCCGGTAATACCTCCAAATTGCTGAGAAAAAAAAGCTTTGGCAAACAGATAGAGCAATAAACATCCAACAAGTAAGATAGTGATTGGGCATAATAAGCTTTTAATAAAAAGGACAAAAACACCGCTTGTGGCAATTACAACAGCAACTATAAAAAAAACATCTTTTTTTGATAACATTCCTTCATAGGCCGCAGCCATGCCAGTTGATTTTGCTGGCTTACCATTAACTAACAGCACTGCGGCAGCTGTTCTTGATAAAAAAGGAATAAATGTTATTAAAATTAGCCCTAAAACCGTCGTATACTGTAAAATTTCATATATAAATAAAAAGCGAAAGCTTAATAGAAACAAAAGGGAGAGAACACCAAATGCCCCGACCCTCGAATCATTCATAATTTCCAGCTTTTTTTCCTTATCGCGGTAAGAAAAAACGGCATCGCTCATATCCATCCAGCCATCTAAATGCAATCCACCTGTAAACAGCACACCAAAAAAAAGAATCCATAAAGAAATCATTAAGTCCGAAAATGGTGTATACTCTCTGAGTACATATATTTGGAATATAATAAGTATCCCTGCGATAAGGCCAATAAGCGGAAAAGCACGGACAGACCATTTCGCTCTCTCACTATTCCATGGAATATTTCCCCTGAACGGTATCGTTGTAATAAATTGAACTGCTAATAAAAAGCCATCGATTATTTGCTTCATTTTTTCACGGCCCTTCCTTCATTAACCTTGCCAACCCGCATTCTAATAAATAAGCTTGATTGGCTATCGCCGTTAAATATTGGTGCATTTTCCCCAATTCCTTCATATAAAGTCTACTGCCTTCATCAACTGGAATACCGCCGGAAAAAATTTCATTGGAAACAACAATAGTTGCTTTCGTTTTAAGTTTATAAGCGGCAAACGTACTTTTTAGACGGTCGCTAAGTTGATTGACCGCTCGTTCATCAAGCCAGCAATCTTCCGAAAATAATTCATTCCCTAATAAAGTTGTCAAGCAATCAATTAAGACAACATCCTTGCTAGTAAATGCATCTAAAAGCTGATGTAGCTTAACCGGTTGTTCCCATGTCTGCCAATTGTGAGAGCTTTTCGCACGGTCTTCTTGATGTTTTTTAATACGGGCAATCATTTCATCATCATAACGCTCACTTGTCGCAATGTAATGAAGTTGACCAGCTTCCCGTGAAAGCTCCATCGCCAATTTTTCCGCAAACGAGCTTTTTCCGCTTCTAACCCCGCCAGAAATAAAGATAAGCATTGATTTTACCACCTCATTCACGTTTCCAATAATCACCACCATTAGAAAGACAGAAAAATAACTCCAACCGTAAACAGAACCATCAAAGCAAAGACTGTTCTCTTCATTGTCACTATCGCTTCGTCTATATGAAAAACTGCTAATCTATGAATAGGCTCGCCCATTCTAGCTCTCTCTGAAACAACACCTTTATATGTATTCCGTCCGCCAAGTTGAATCTCGAGCAGCCCTGCCATCGCTGCCTCACACCAGCCGCTATTAGGGCTTGGATGCTTTTTAGCATCACGAAGTAAAATGCATAAACAATCCGACAACGAACTTTTAGAAAATAAAATATTACTGAATATCATGACAAAACCTGTTATTCGGCTCGGAATCAAATTAAAAAGATCATCTATTTTTGCCGAAGCCCAGCCAAACTCACCATATCTCTCATTTTTATAACCAAGCATTGAATCACATGTATTAACGACCCGATACAATAAAGCAAGTGGCGCTCCACCTAAAAACGCCCAGAATAAAGGTGCCGTAATGCCATCACTCGTATTTTCGGCAATCGTCTCCACGGTTGCCCTGACAACCTCACTTTCATCCATCTTGTCTGTATCACGGCCAACAATCCAGCCTACCATTTCACGCGCGGGCGGCAAATTCCCTTCTCTTAATGGTACAGCAACAGCCATTCCTGCACGTGCTAAATCTTTCTCAGCTATCGTCGTATAAATGAAAATAGCTTCAACAACAATCGCTGCAATTTCATTTATTTGACGAACAAGCTGGACGAAATAAAAAGCAGGAAAAAAAACAATGACCGCAATGATCAACCAAGCTAAAAGTCCTTTCCCCTTCCGAAAATTCCCTCTATTCAAATAGTGATCAAGCTTTTTGATAACATAACCAAAGCCCCTGACGGGATGTGGCAGCCATCGTGGGTCCCCAAGCCCTTTATCTAAAAAAAGAGCAAGCCAAGCTGCTATAGTATGTAAGATTACAATCGACATTGTTATGAATACCCTTTTCTTAATTTATTGCACCCAATCGCCTCATTTGTTGCCTCAAATACTGCCTGACCAATCGTTTTGCCTAGAGGTGTTATTGTTCCAGCATATTCGAAAAAACAACCTGTTTGTGTAGAAGCGATGAGCAAGCTGTCTGTTGATGTGCCTGATGCAATTGTCTTTGTTTCCGGGTCGATGATTTTGTTTTCGGAAACGGCCCTTGCTTTTGCTTCGGTAGCTGTCATCATCGCTTGTACAAAAGCGGCATCGGCTAAATTACCATCAATAAAAATCCATGTATTAATCGTACTTGGCGACCTTGGTAAATCCGTACGCAAATATGCTTTTGCAACATCAACAGCATTTGATACTCCTGCCGTTACAACAACGTAAATCGAAAACTCTTCCGATTCTATCGTTCTGAAGGCGGCATCCTCTAACTGAGCTGCGGTCATCATCGCAACCGTATAGGTTGGGTCAATGCCAATATTGTCGAGATATGTTTTCATTTCCGCCGCCGCATCATCACAATTATAATTCTTGTCAACATGCCTATTTAAAAAATACTTGCTCCAGCTAAAACCAGAATTAATCACAGCTGAAGATAATGTTTTTAAAGGCTTTGTTGATTCAACAATAATCGTTTCACTTGATTGGCTCGTTTTTAACATCTTAAAAATATGGTCACGATTTCCATCATCACTTGGCGTTACTGTAATTAGTGGCGTAGGCACATTGGGATGCTGCTTCTTGATTAACCTTGTCTTATAAATTTCGTTTAATTGCTCTTCTTGCAGTACATTTTGTGGTTCATCAAGGCTCATCACTTTTCCTTCATTCAATAACAAAATGCGATTGCAATACAAGCTCGCCATATTTAAATCATGAAAAACAGCAACAACAGTCAAGCCTTTTTCTTGCACCCACTTATACAAGGAATCAAATAAATTTATTTGATGGTGAATATCAAGATGGTTCGTTGGCTCATCTAAAAGCAATATTTCCGGCTCTTGTGCTAATGCCCTTGCTAAAAATACTCGCTGTTTTTCACCGCCGCTTAATAAATCGATTGGGCAATCTGCAAACTGTGCAATGCCTGTTAATTGAATGGCATTTTGGACAGCTTTCTCATCTTCACTGCGCCATGAGGGGAAAAACCCTTTTTGATAAGCATAACGGCCTAGCTTTACCGTCTCTTTGACAGTATAAGAAAAAGAAAGATCATGAAGCTGTGGTAAAACAGCAACCGTCTTGGCCAAATCTTTTATTTTATAATGTTGGATAGATTGATCCTTAATATAGACTGCACCCGAAATAATTGGAAATTGCCCAGTAAGCATCTTTAAAATCGTCGTTTTCCCACTTCCGTTTGGTCCTAAAATCCCGAAGATTTCGCCTTTTCTCACCTCAAAGCTTACATCTTGGATAATATTTTTATCGTGGTAACCACCTGAAACATTGACTACTTTAATCATGGTAACCATCTACTTTCTGCGATTTCTGTTAAAAAAAATATAAGCAAAAATTGGTGCACCAATCATTGACGTAATAACTCCAATTGGCAGCTCCTGGGGAACAATAATGGTCCGCGCAACTAGGTCAGCTAAAATTAAAAAAGAACCACCATTTACCATCGCTAACGGCAATAATTTACTATGATCAGGTCCCCAAATCATTCGTGTAATATGTGGAATAACAAGCCCGACAAAGCCAATCGTACCTGATACAGCAACAGCAGAACCTGTAAGGAGAGAAGCCCCGATTAATACAAACAGCTTTCGCTTAGACACATCAACACCTAGCTGCCTAGCTGTTTCCTCTCCGAAGGAGAGAGCATTTAATTCTTTACTATTTAATAATAATATAAGCACACCAACAATCGTGAACGGAATCATCATATAGACATATGTCCAGCCTCGCATCGACACGCTTCCCATTAACCAAACAACTATTTGCCTTAGCTCCTCGCCTGATAAAGCAATCATTAGCGAAATGAGCGCTCCTAAAAAGGAGCTAAAAATAATTCCCGTAAGAATAATTGTTTCAACAGAGATTTTTCGATCAACAAGTTTAGAAAAGGCGAGCACAACAAATAAAGTGAGCAAGGCAAAAATAATGCTCATAATCGGCAATGTGAACTGTCCGAAAAATGGGATTGTTAACCCTAAAAAAAGCACGATAACTGCCCCAACTGAAGCACCCGACGATACCCCTAGTGTATAGGGGTCGGCGAGCGGGTTTTTCAGTAATCCTTGAAAGGCCGCACCAGCGATTGATAATGAAAAGCCAACAAGCATTGCCAAAATTACTCTTGGCATTCTAATTGAAACAACAATATTATAGATCATTGGACTAATTTCATCTGCTCCTGGCAAGCAGAGCCAACCATCTGTAATAATATCAATAATCGTTGTAAAAGGAATGGATAGAGTGCCTATCGAAATCCCCAGAAATATCGAAAAAACTAGAAAAAGAACTGAAAATAAATACGGCCATACGAAGCTATTTACCAAATACTTCTGGATAGACGACAGATGCAAGTTCTTCGACTCCTTCTATCAATCGTGGACCTGAACGATTCACTTTATCAGCATCCACAGCAAACACCTGTTTATTTTTTACAGCTGGTACATCTTTCCATGCTGGTCGGCTAAAAACCTTTGCTGTAGGGTTTTCAACATAATATCCATATGTTACGAGGATTACATCTGGATTTAAAAGAATCGCATCCTCCTCATTGAATTTAACCCAGCCATCATAATCTGCAGCTACATTTTTAGCATGAATGAGAGTCAGCATATCATTCATAAATGTTCCTTTGCCAGTCGTATAAATATCTGGCTGCGGCTGCACCTCGACCCAGACAGTTTTCTGTTCCTTTTCAGTAATTGCGCTTGCCTTTTCTTCGATTTCCGCTAATTTATCTTTCATTCCCGTAACTATTTCAGCCGCTTTTTGATCAGTACCAACTACTTTGCCAATTAAAGAAATGGAATCGTAAACTTCTGTAAAAGCCTTTGCATCAGGTACAACAACGACCGATACACCGACATCTCGTAGCTGCTTATAACCATTTTCGTTCGACATCCCTGATGCATTTGCCAAAACAAGATCAGGCTGTAATGATAGGACCTTCTCAACATTAAAATCTAGTCCACCAACTTTTTCAATTTCTTTTACCTCCTCTGGATAGTTATCCCATTCCGTTACACCAACAACTGCATGACCCGCCCCTAATGCAAAAACAATCTCCGTATTACTCGGCATGAGCGAAACAATTCTTGTTGGTTTTTTCGCAATCGTTATTTCTTGGCCAGTTGCATCAGTAACAGTTACAGGAAAATTATCATCATTCCCCGCTGATTCTGTTTCTGGCGCTTGGTTAACTTCTCCTTTTTCATTATTTGGATTTGAACATCCTATTAAACTAAACAAAAACATGATACTTATCGATATTGCCAACCACTTCAAATACGTCTTCACTTTGACACCTCACCTTTAAAATTAGAAAAGGGCCAGACCCCACAATTTTATTCAATGTGGGAGTCCGACCCTTTTTGTAAGTCAGCCACTAAACGACACATATTTTCTAATAAAATAAGCCTGTACGTGCCGTTTCACGAGCTTTCATCCCGAAGCATTGAAACGCATGTATTTAGGCAGGTCTACTGACTCATGCTTCCTCCTACAATGAGCCTTCCCGTATTTTCATACAGTGGTTATTCTCATTTCGTCCACATTCACAGTTGCGGGGACAGTTTTGGCTTCTAACCAAATTCCCTATTATGTCCAAACAGTTGGGCACCTAAAACATACTTTATCTAATTACATTTTTTATACTATATAAAATTTGGATACAATTCAATAAAATTCGCAATTTTAATGACGAGGGATAAAAAATGAAAATGTTGTTCCTTCCCCTAGCTTACTTTGCACAGATATATGTCCATGGTGTGCCTCGACAATATTTTTGGCAATCGCAAGGCCAAGACCAGTTCCAGAACGTCCTCTCGTTCTAGCCTTATCGGCTTTATAAAATCTTTCAAATACAAAAGGTAAATCTTCCTCCGGTATACCGGATCCAGTGTCTTTCACAGAAATTTGAAACCCACCCGGAAATGAATCAACAATTAGAGCTACAGCCCCACCCTCACTTGTATGTCGAATCGCATTATCAATTAGATTTGTCAATACTTGTTCGATGCGATCAGCATCGATGACCATCGTACCTTCATTATCACTAATCTTTATTTTCAAATCAACCCCATGCTCTTTCGTCACACCTTGGAATTTTCTAATAATGCGATCGAAGTACTTCGTGACCTCTACTGTTTCAAGGTGCAATTCAATCCGACCAGACTCCATTCGGGCAAGATCAAGCAGTTCATTTACAAGACGACCCATCCGTAATGATTCATCATAAATAATTTGGGCGATTTCTTTTTTTTCTTCTTCTGTACTAGCAATATCATCGATAATTGCCTCACTATATCCTTGGAGCATCGCAATCGGCGTTCTAAGTTCGTGCGAAACATTGGCAATGAAATCATTGCGCAATTTATCTAATTTGCGCTCCTCGGTCATATCACGAAGAACAGCAACAGCACCACGTACAGCTTCTTGATCATACAAAGGCGTCATTAACACTACCCAGCTTGTCCCTTGCACTGAAATTTCGGCAATTTGTTGCTTTTCCGTTAAAATGACTTTTTCAAGAATGCCTTTCATTTCACTTGGCAATGGCTGATAGGTCTCATCATAACTGCCGTGTTCAAAATGGAACGCCTTTAATAATTTTTTAGCGGGTGGATTAGAAACGATTACATCACCTTCACGATTCATCGTGATCACACCATCAGCCATACTGCTAATAATGCTCGTTAATTGTTCTTTTTCTTGATTAAGCGCTTCAATATGATACTCTAACTGTCTACCCATACGATTAAAAGCAAGGGCAAGTTCGCCAATTTCATCATGAGTTAAAATGGGAACCTTTGCATTAAATTTTCCTTTCGCCATTTCAAAAGCGGCTTCTCTCATCGTTCTAAGCGGTGCAGTAATCCTCGTTGAAAGGAAAAAGGCAAAAATCGTTGTTAAAATGATTGCAATTCCAGCACTGACTATGATGATTTTTGTCGTTTCTCTTGATGTTTGACTAACAACATCTAAAGACTGGTAAATAAAAACACCGCCATGCTTACCCTCAACACGACTCATTGGGACACCGACAATTAGAATTTCATTATACATTTGATTGTTATGATTAATAATTTTAGGTGGAAAGGCTAATTTACTGACAGTTTTCTCCTTTGTCATAACTTCTGATAAATCCTTATCATTCCAAATAAAATCAATTGGTAAATCAGCAAGTCTCTCGTCGTTCGGAGAATACCAATAATCCCCTTTCCAATCAATAATCATCACTTTCGTAGAGGGGTCAATCACTTCCCAAGCAATCGAAAAAGCTAATTCATCTTGGTCATACGTTTCCATGATTTTTGATACTTTTGTAGCAAGCTGTGTAAGCTCCCTCTCAGCTTCCGTTACATGGAAATTTTCAAAGAATTGTAGTAAAAGAATCGTTAATATCACTAAAACGGATGATACGAGCAAAAGAATCGTGAACCAAAGCTTACCAACTACACTTCTCCAAAACCATAGCATTATTCAGACACGACCTCGAATTTATAGCCAACACCCCAGACAGTTACAATCATTTTGGCAGCATTCGCAGAAACTTTATTAAGCTTCTCTCTTAAACGTTTTACGTGTGTATCAACTGTTCGTAAATCACCAAAGAATTCATAATGCCAAACTTCTTTTAGCAGCTGTTCACGATCAAACACTTTATCAGGGGCTTTAGCCAAGAAATATAGTAGTTCATATTCTTTCGGCGTTAAGCTAACCTCCTTGCCTTCTGCAGTAACACGATGAGCGTCATTATCAATCGTTAAAAACGGATAAACAATAACATCCTTTGTTGTCGGCTCCGTTTGTAAAAACACAGTTGCTGATGATCTTCTTAATAATGCTTTTACGCGCAAGACAACTTCACGCGGACTAAATGGCTTGACAATATAATCATCCGTACCGACTTCAAATCCTTGCACACGGTTGGCTTCTTCCCCTTTTGCCGTTAACATAATAATCGGGGTTGCTTTCTTTTCTCGGATTAGTTTACAAACTTCAATCCCATCCATGCCAGGCATCATAATATCAAGCAAAATTAAGTCAAATTCATCGGTAGTTGCTTTTAATAAAGCTTCCTCTCCATTTTCAGCTTCCTCGATTACGTAATCTTCTCTTTCCAAATACATCCTTAGCAATCGGCGAATTCTTTCCTCATCATCAACTACTAAAATTTTCGCTTGACCGTTTTCCATTTGAAATCTCCCTTCAATAAGAAAATGTGAAAATTCAAGCTTTCTCCCTGCCCCTTATATTATGACATAATTCGAAGCTTTTTTTAAGCGTAGGAATGTAAGCCGGCAACCACTAGGTTAACGGCCACTAAATTAAACATAATAATGGCAAAGCCTACAACAGCCAACCAAGCCGATTTTTCACCATGCCAGCCTTTTGAAAGACGGAGGTGTAAAAAAGCAGCATAGAATAACCATGTAATGAGCGCCCACACCTCTTTTGGGTCCCACCCCCAGAACCTTGTCCAAGCAATTTGAGCCCAAATCATTGCAAAAATAAGTGCACCTAAAGTAAAGATTGGGAAACCGATTGCCACCGCACGATAGCTAATCTCATCAACTAAATCTGCATTAACACCTCGTAAAAGCGGCTGTATAGCTGCAGCAATTCTTTTTCTAAATATCAAACGTAAAACACCGTATAAAATGAGGCCGGAAAATAAAGACCAAACGACGGTATTAAACTTTTTCGGTGCATTCGCACCATTCATCCATGATGGTGTTTCAAATACTGGCCCAAACCCTTCTGTCAGCTTCTCTCCACCAATTGGCCCAGCAATTGCTGGCATTTCATAAATAAGTTCAGCTTCTCTGCCTGTTTCATTCACCCATTTGAAGGCTACCTCATAATCCAATGCTTTAAATGTTGTCGAAACAATAACAAACCCTATCACACTAATAATTAAATATAAAATAAACTCAAGCCAAAACGTCCGTTTACTTGATTTTGATTGATCCACAACATGAATAAGATAAATTAGACCGGCACCAAAGCTAATTGCTAATATTCCCTGACCCAGAGCAGCCGTTGTCACGTGAATATAAAGCCAATGACTTTGCAATGCTGGAATCAACGGTGAAACCTCTCGTGAAAACATCGCTGCGAATGCAATGATTATTATGGCAACAGGCATTGTAAAGGCACCAATCAATACATTTTTATACATGAAATAAAAAATGATGTAAGCAAGAACGAGCATCATTCCGAAAAACGTCGTATATTCAAACATATTACTTACTGGTGCATGCCCAGCTACAATCCACCTTAAAATGAAGTAGCCCATTTGTGCGATAAAGCCAATAATCGTAACAACAATCCCAAACTTTGCCCATTTATTTGTGTTGGCTTTTGAATATTTATCGCGAATCGCAGCTGCAAAAAAAACAGTCGCAAATAAATACAGAATAAATGAAACATATAATAAATTACTGCTTATCTCAATCAACTTACTCTCCCCCTTATTTTACCTTTTCCTGTTGATCCATCGGAATCGGTAATACCGTTCCTGTAAACATCGTCTCTATTTCTCTCTTTAGTCCATACCAGTTTTTATTCGTATGGGCAGCAACCATAATCTCGTTCCCAGACTTTTTAATCCAAATGCGGCGATGTGTCCAATACATTCCTTGGATAACACCTATCATGAAAATAATCCCGCCAGCGATAATGATTGCAATCGTCCTATCAAGGCGAACCGTCAGACCAGTTACATTTCTTGTTTCCATACTTTGAAAGGCCATTTTGAATTGATTTTCTCCAAACGGCTCGGCATTCGTTTTAATGGCAACAAAGCTTACCTCCCCATCAGAAATTCCCGGAGAAAACATTTTGAAGATAAACGCTGGATTATCTGGAATTCTGTTTTTCGTATCTGGTGCGCCTTCCTCATTAAAATAAAAATTTGGGAAATAACTCATAATCTCCACTTTATAGCCATTTCCAAGGTCATAAATAGTCTCTGGATTATCCAAATTAATCGTAACGTTACCGACATTTTTATTTGTGTTTTTTTCAACTAGCCCAAACGTCATTTTATAAAATTCATTAAGCTTATAGTTAATTTGATAAAGCGCATATCCTTCAAACTTAAAAGGATGATTCACACGAATTTTCTGTTCTTTTATCTCCTTCAGCTCAGGTTCCTTGCCTGGGACAATATCATCGATACGCTCATAAAGAACAACGTCTGCCTGGTAGTTTTTCGGCATTCCCATCCCAACGGTAAAGTTGTCATCTCCATCATAAACTTCCTTAATGAACTGCTTATTTTCTAAATAATATTTCCCATTTGTACCTGGAATCACCTTCGTTTCTCCATCACGGAGCCACAGAGCTTCATCAATATACATTCCTGGAAAAAAGCGCAACATCGCCCCAATTAAGAAGATGATTAAACCAATATGGTTAACATACGGTCCCCAGCGCGAAAAACGGCCTTTCTCAGCTAAAATATTACCATCTTCAACACGGATTTGGTAACGTTTCTTTTTCAACGCTTCAATCCAACGCTCTTCATTTTCCTCTATTTCAATTTTCGTCTCCGCAAACAAACGCTGTCTTCTTAAAAAACTCGAATTTCGCTTTACTCCTTGCTTTTGCAGCGCTTTATATAAAGGAACTACTCTGTCTAATGAACAAATCACGAGTGAAATCGCAATCATAGCGATTAAAATCATGTACCACCATGACCCGTATAAATTATTAAAGCCAAGCTCATAATACAGCTTCCCAAGAAATCCATATTCCTGCTCATAAAACTTCTCTGGCGGAATATTTTGCGGTATGTATATATCTTGTGGAAACAATGTTCCTAACGATGAAGCAATAAGTGTTATAACAATTAACCAAACCCCTACTTTAACAGAGGAGAAAAAGTTCCAAATCACATCGATAAACGTTTTTTTATACGTTTGTGAACGTCTTGCACTACCCTCGTAACGCATATCTAAAAGCGTTTCTTTATCATTGTCAATAAAAGATTTTCCACATGATTCACAAAAAATCGTTCCATGAGGGTTGACATGTCCACATTCACATTTCACTTTATCCATTTTAGACCCCCAACTATTTATGGTTTGATTCGCTCCATATGATTCCGTATTGTTTCTTCCTTTAATGTTCCGATAATAATATCGATAATCTCCCCGTCTTTATTAATTAAAAAAGATGTCGGAAGTGGGTCAACACCATATGCTTCAAAGACCTCTAATTTTTTATCTATAACAACTGGAAAGGTTAAACCTTTACGTTCAACAAAATTGCGAACAGAAAGCTCTGATTCCCCAACATTTACGGCTAAAACCTCTACACCTTGGTCTTTGTATGTGTTATATTGATTTTCCATATAAGGCATCTCAGTCTCACAAGGCTTACACCATGTAGCCCAGAAATTGAGAAAAACACCTTTGCCACGATAATCAGCAAATTCAACCTCGTTCCCGTTTAAATCTGTAAGCACAAAATTGGGTGCTTGATCTCCTATCCCCACTACTTGTTTTTCGGTAAAAAAATTAGAATAAAGCGTATAGGCTAGTGCACCGACTAAAACAAGCAGGATGATTGTTCGTACTGCAAGACGCTTATTTTTCAATGCAAACAACCCCCCATTGTATTTTTTTATATTATATCACTAAACAACTTGCACATAGTGTAAATTTATGTATGTTGTGTGACAGCTAAATTCCGCAGCTGTTTAACCTCATGTGGTGTGAGTTCGCGATAATCGCCAGGATTTAAACCGCGCAAATCAAGGAAGCCATATCGTTCCCTTTTCAACTTTTGGACTTTATAGCCAATCGCTTCAAACATCCTTCTAACTTGACGATTTCTGCCTTCATGGATAATTAATTGTACGATTGAAGTGCCCTTTTTTTTATCAAATGAAAGAATTTTCGCTTTTGCGAGGGCCGTTTTACCATCTTCTAACTGTACACCTTTTTCTAACCTTTTAATTTCTTCTCGTGTTGGGATTCCATTTACTTTCGCAACATATTCCTTTTCAATATTATATTTTGGGTGCATTAACAAATTGGCGAACTCTCCATCATTTGTAAGTAGTAGTAGGCCTGATGTATGGTAATCTAGTCTACCTATCGGAAAAATCCTTCGTTGCTCCATTGGAAAAAAATCTGTAACAACTTTTCTATTTTTATCATCTGATACAGCTGAAATTACTTCTCTCGGTTTATAAAAGAGGTAGTAGACAGGAACTTCCCTTTGAATCGGAATTTCTTCAACTTCAATTTTATCATTAGCTGACACTTTCACGCCTAATTCTCTAACGATTTTACCATTCACTTTTACTTTCCCTTCAATAATTAATTGTTCTGCTTTCCTTCTTGATGCCACACCAGCATGGGCAATCACTTTTTGTAAGCGTTCCATTAATTTTTCACCTCAGATTCAATCTTACTTGTATCATTCCCAATTCTCAAGCGCTAGTTTTAATTTTGTCGAGGAAATGTCGAAATTAAAAAAGACATTAGGGCTCCATAAAAAAGCTTCCTAATGTCAAATGAAATATAATCCCCTTTTCACGCAAAGAGAATGGTAACAACGATAATAGAAGTAATAATCGCCACCAAATCCGCTAATAAACCAACCTTTAATGCATCTCCCATTTTTTTAATGCCTACTGCTCCAAAGTAAACGGTTAAAATATACAAAGTTGTATCCGTACTTCCTTGCATTGTTGAAGCGAGCCTACCAATAAACGAATCTGGACCATGAGTAGCAATTAAGTCGGATGTGATTCCTAAAGCTGCATTTCCAGATATCGGTCTAATGATAGCCAACGGAATAATTTCAGCTGGAATTCCGATACTCATTACATAAGGTTTTATTAAATTCATAAAATACTCTAACGCACCAGATTCACGAAAAACAGTAATGGCCACTAACATCCCTACTAGGTAAGGAATAATTGAAAAGGCAATTTGAATCCCTTCCTTGCCGCCTTCAACGAATGATTCATAGGTTGGTACCCTTTTTATTGTACCGTAAATTAAAATGAACCCAATAATCACAGGAATCAGCCAAAGTGATATCATGTTTATAATGTTCATCATCACAGATTCCCTCCTTTTTTCATGCGCCGATAATGATAGTAGCGGTCAATCATTATGGCAGCTGTTGTTGAAAATAGTGAGGCAACTAATGTTGTTCCTACGATTTCCGTTGGAGCTACTGAGTCATAGTTCATGCGAATTGCAATAACAGTGGTTGGGATTAACGTTATGCTCGATGTATTGATTGCTAAAAAGGTAATCATCGATCTTGAAGCTGAATTTTTATTGCCATTAAGAATCTTCAATTGCTCCATTGCTTTAATTCCCATCGGTGTCGCTGCATTACCTAAACCGAATAGATTAGCAATCATGTTGGAAAGAATAAAGCCCATTGCTGGATGCTCTTTTGGCACCTCTGGAAAGAGCCTTGTAATGAACGGTTGGAAAAGCCTTGATAATCTATTTAATAAACCCGCTTCTTCGGCAATATTCATGAGACCTAGCCAGAATACTAAAATACTAATAAGGCCAATACATATTGTTACCGCTTCTTTCGCTCCAGAAAAAATTGCCTTGTTTACATCATCCATCGTCCCGTTGAACATCGCAAATATGATTCCAATAATTGTCATCACAACCCAAATGATATTAACCATTGGCGTACACTCCAATCATTGATAAAAACAACCTTTTCATCGTCGATAGCCATGTTTCTTTATGGATTCTACCATGTTCATCATAATAAAGGGGGATTTCACCGATGTTTTGATCCTCAAGCTTGATAATCATCTTCCCACATGGAGACGGCACATCCTTCTCCTTCTTCCATTGTGGCTTTGGCTTGATTAATTTAATATCGACCTTAATTTTTTCCTTTTCCTCAGCAGTGATTGGGTATAAGAAATCGCGCTGTACCACTACCTTTTCTTTATAGAAATCATCTTTGATTGAATGAACAAGTCCTTTTTCGACGATACTTTCAAGGTCATATTGAGCAAATCCCCATTCAAACATCGCAATATGATCGTTCCAATCACTCGGCCCATTTAAGGTAACCGCGATTAAATCATGGCCGTCCTTTGCCGCTGTCGACACTAATGTTCGTTTGGCCCGCTTTGTATAGCCTGTCTTCCCACCTGTTGAATATTCATACAGCCCGGTAAGAAGCTTATTTTTATTTGTCCATTTGCGATCCCATTTTTCATCGGGATTTGGTGCACGATATACCTTTGTACCAGCAATTTCCCTGTATTTTTCATTTCCCATTGCATATTTCGTCAAGAGCGCCATATCATACGCCGTTGAAAAATGATTTTCATGATCATCTAAGCCATGGGGGTTGGCAAAAACTGTATTATGCATGCCTATTTCCTCTGCTTTTTGGTTCATTAAAAAGACAAAACCTTCAACACTCCCACCAACATGTTCAGCAATCGCCACAGCCGTATCATTCCCTGAACGGAGCATTAATCCATACACAAGATGCTCAAGCTTAATTTTTTCACCTTGTTTAAGATAAACAGAGGAGCCTTCCGTATAGACAGCCCGCTCGCTTACTTTTACGGTTTCATCTAACATATCCGATTCAATTGCTAAAATAGCCGTCATAATCTTTGTAATGCTGGCAATCCGCATTTTTTTGTGGGCAGCCTTTTCATAAAGAACACGCCCCGATTCAACATCCATTAAAATCGCAGTTTCCGCTGAAACATTCGAAAACGCATGTCCTTTCATTGGGATTAAGGTCAATAAGAAAACGACAATAATATGTAAAAGTACAACTTTTCTAAACGATGGCATTCAAAACGACACGTCCCTTCACCTGTTGTTTTGTACAAGTTTATGCAGGACAGGGCCTTTTAAGAAGTAAATAACAAAAAGCATGATAGAAAAACTATCATGCTTTTTTGCAATCAATTATTTTAATTCATAGCCGCCTTTGGCAATTTGTTCGACTATACTTGGCAGCATTGCATAATCAATTCCTTGGCAATATTCAAGCAATTCATTTTTATCGCTAATATACACTCGTTTGCGATTTTTTAGTTCAGGGTTTTTAAGCATGCACACGAGCGCAATAATTTCTTTAAAAGAATAAGCTTTCTCACCAACAGTAAATAGCGGCTCACTTTCATAAGGTACAAATTCATTAAAGATTTGATCAAAATAGCGAATATATAAAAGATGAAAGGTTTTTTCAGTTCCATTATCGACAAACGTAACTTCAGAGCGATTAAAGAAGTCCTCAGATGTATTAGGCAGGGCCTTTTCTAACTCATATCCTTTAATTTCTTTAATAAGCATAATTCCATCCCACCAATTTTTTATTTTAATTTTTTCGACATATGTACAATTCTATTATAAAAGACCTTTTTCTTCTTGTCCAAATTATTATTCGCTAAAAGTTTCTTGAAATTTTTCAAAAAACAAATCAGCTTCCTCTTGGATTTCCTCTTCGCCCAACTTTTCAGGCAAAGGAGGAAGTTCTTTCAATGTTTTAAGTCCAAAATATTCGAGAAATTCTTTTGTTGTGCCATATAAAATGGCTCTTCCAGCCCCCTCCGCACGACCAACTTCTTTGATAAGTGATTTTGATGTTAATGTTGCCAGCGGACGTTCCGTTTTCACGCCACGAATTTCTTCAATTTCAGCCCTCGTGATTGGCTGTTTATAGGCAATAATCGCCAATGTCTCTAAAGCTGCCTGGGAAAGTGTTGAAGACGTTGGCGAATCAACTAACCGTTTGAAATAATCAGCATGCTCCCGTTTCGTTGTTAATTGATAGACACCCGCTACTTCAACTAAATCAATCCCTCTTGACTGTTGGCTATATTCATTTTTTAGTTCCTCAATCAATTCTACAGCAACAATCTCACTAATTTGTAGTACATCGGCAATTTGCTTTCGATCCATCCCTTCATCACCAACGATAAATAATAAACCTTCAACAATTGCTTTCATTTGTTCAAGCTTCATCAGCTGAAACTCCTTTCATGCTGTATATATAAATGTCTTCGAAGTTCTTTTCTTGTTCACATCGTACGTGATTGTTTTTCATTAATTCTAAAATAGCTAAAAATGTTACAACAATATAGGACTTGTCAAGAATAGGAAAGAGTGAATAAAAGCTTTGCTTACCATTTGTCTTGTCTAACTCTTCTAATATTTGCTCCATTCTTTGTTGTATCGGTATCTCTTGCCTCTGAACAGTTGTTAATTTAGGTTCTCTCCACTTTTTTCGTTTCATTAAATGCTGGAGGGCCTTTAACATATCATATAAAGATACATCTGACACCGGGGCCTCCCTCTGGTCTGGAATATATTCCGCTAAATTCCCCGGTGGTCTCGTATATAAAAGGCTGCGGTCTTTTTCATATTCCTTCAATTGGGTTGCAGCTTCTTTAAATTTCCGATATTCGAGCAAACGGCGCATTAATTCTTCGCGCGGATCCTCCTCCATTTCTTCACCAGTAAAGCTTAGTTCTTCATCTAAGGAATCTTCCGTTTTCGGTAAAAGCATTTTACTTTTTATTGCTAGCAGTGTTGCAGCCATGACAAGATACTCACTAGCAACATCCAATTCAAGCTCTTGCATAGTCTGGATAAAAAGCAAATATTGCTCCGTAATTTGGGCCATCGGTATATCATAAATATCAATTTCATAACGATTAATTAAATGTAACAGAAGGTCTAAAGGGCCTTCAAAAGCATCTATTTTTACACTATATTCCATCATTAATCCCACCAAAATATTCTTGAAAATTAATTCATCACAATTATAATAGCAAAATTTCTCTTAATTCTATAGAGGTTGCTTAAAATATACAGTTATTGTTATATTTTCGCCTATTTTTATGCATTTTCTACTTGACCCGATAGAAGCGCCTATACAAGTTTTTTCGATTTTCATATGTTATTACCGTAAGCAATAAAAAAACAAAGGAGGAATTTCAAATGAGTGGAGCTGTAGGTTGCGGCGGGGGATATGGTGCCGGTGCAGGATTTGCTTTAATCGTAGTATTATTCATTCTCTTAATCATTGTAGGGGCTGCTTGGGTGTACTAATTTCCCAAAAAAAGTTGAAAGGGGTGCCGTGCAGGCACTTCTTTTTCATTTATGATAAACTAATGAAACCGACACTATAAATAAAGGAGTGATTTCTTATAACGTACCCAAAACCATATATAGATTTTCTCGTACACTTTCATGGATCAAGAGATTATTTTGAATGTCACGAGATACTTGAGGACTATTGGAAAAAACATGATTGTAAAAATCGCTCCTCCGTATGGGTTAGCCTAATCCAAATCGCAGTAGCATTGTACCACCAGCGCACAGGAAATGTAAAAGGCGCATTCCGTATATTAAAAAAAGCAATGATAAGTCTAGAAAAACAAAAAGAGCAATTGTTTGCCCTTGGGTTAGATTACGAACAGCTTATAATAATACTACAAAAAAGACTTTCCGAAATAAGTGCTGGAGCTATGTATTATAGTTTACATTTACCGATTTCTGATGAAAAATTAATAAAAGTTTGCCAAGAACAATGTCTGCACCTAGGCTACAATTGGAACGACGAGAGCAATTTAGCAAATAAATTTCTTTTATTTAAGCATTCATTACGGGACCGAAGCGAAATTAAACTGGAAAGAGAAAAGCAATTAATGCAAAGAAGAAACAAAAGACCCCATTCCTAATTGGAATCTGGGTCTTCATCTTCATCACAAAGTTCTTTTGCTTGGTCACATTTTTCAAAAAATTTAATTGTATCTTCAGTTGGTTTGATTTCGACATTCCCTAATTGCTTGCTAAGTTCATTTAACATTGCTCTTCCTTTACCTTGACCTCGATATGAAGGATTAACGGATATATGACGAAGTTCTGCTACATCGTCCTTTATCTTCACACCGATTGCACCAATGATATCTTCTTCCTTATATAGGTAGAGATGCCAGTTCTCCTCTTCCTCATAAAGTTTAATAGTATTTTGAAGCCGTTTTAAATCTTTTTCAGAAGGCATAAAAGAAAGAAGCCCCATAGCGATTTTTTCATAATTTTTTTTATAACGAATTAACATGCTAATCCCTCTTTGCTTTTATCATTCATTTAATAGCAAGTAATACCTTATTCAAAATAATAACTTATTCGTTCTATGTAATCAATGGGTAAATTAAACGAGGCTGCGCCCAAAAGAGCGAGCCTCTATCTTCTAATTACGAACCTGCTGGATGGATATTGGGCGCATTTGTACCTGTATTGTCTGTACCATTAGTATCAATAGTTCCGCCATTATTAGTTGTTCCAGTTACATCAGTTGTATTTGTATTGTTTGTGCCCGTAGTATTTGCGCCTGCTCCGTTGTTGTTATTATTGTTTCCAACCATATAGCCTGCACGATAGGCTTTCATCAAGATTGAGGCGATTTCTTCCCTTTTTGTTGCCTGCCCAAAACCAAACGTATTCTTTTTTAAATCAGTACCACTTAACAAACCTAAATCACGGGCAGCGTGAATATCACCATAAGCCCAATGTGATTTTGGAACATCAGTGAAATCGGTTGTATTTCCACCTGATACTGGTGTTCGATTATTCGTTTGTTCCCCAGTCACACCGTCAGCTCCTGGCGTTTCATCGACAGTACCTGGCGAAACATCATTGGCATCCGGTGTTGTGTTATTTGTATCAGTCACGTTTAACGGTGTAAAATTCGTGCGATCATCATAACCAACAGGGGTTATATTATTTCTATTTCGGTCATTAACTGCATTATCATTAGTTGCCACCCCACACCCTGTAGCTAGAGCCATAACTAAAAATGAAGTCGATAACACATTGATCAATTTTTTGTTCAATGGTATTGCCCCCTTTCCGTACTATCATTTGTTAAGAAGGGGATTTTTATATCTGTTATATGTAGACGAAATAAGTAAAAAACTCCTGCCAAATAAATGGTAGGAGTTTTTTTCAATTACTCTTCATCCCAAACTTTAACTTCTTTCATTACATCACCTTGGCGAATTCGAAGGACAGTATCCATTCCTTCAATTACTTGTCCAAAAACAGTATGTACACCATCTAAGTGCGGCTGTGGCTCATGAACAATAAAAAATTGGCTGCCACCCGTATCTCTTCCAGCATGGGCCATTGATAACGCGCCAGGCACATGTTTATGCGGATTGCCCTCTGTTTCACACTTTATTGTATAGCCAGGCCCACCTGTCCCTGTTCCGTATGGGCAGCCTCCTTGGGCAACAAAACCTGGAATCACACGATGAAAGGTTAAACCGTTATAAAAGCCTTCATTTGCAAGCTTTTCAAAATTAGCAACCGTACCAGCCGCTTCATTTGGAAAAAGTTCAATGATAATTTTTTCGCCATTTTCAAATTCAATCGATGCTTTTTTCATATTATGTATGCCTCCTAGCGTTTCTATTCTTTCCTATTTTACACTACTTTAAGTAAAATAAAAAATTTTTGAAAGCGAAAACAAAAAAGCAGAACCTTAGTCCTGCTTTTTACAATACCTTAGCCGCGCCAACATAGCGTGAATCCCAATAGTATGGATCATTTAACTTTGAAATCATGACACCATTTGAAGTGGCAGAGTGAATAAACTTATTATTACCTATATATATACCTACATGTGAAATTCCCGAACCGGATGTATTAAAAAATACTAAATCTCCCTTTTGTAAATCCTCTTTTTCTATACTTTTCCCTTGTTCATATTGCGACTTTGAAGAACGTGAAAGTTCAATTCCATTTTCGCTAAAAACTTTATAAACATAGCCTGAACAATCAAATTCGCCTCCATAAGGAGTGCCTATGTATTTTTCCGCACTTTTAATTATGTTTTCAGCAAGCTCATCATTAGCAGCAAACGCATTCGTTGTATTAGAAAAAGTAAGCAATATCATGATAGAGAAAAATACTGTAAGTACCTTTTTCACACATTCACCTCCTGCATTATGAATTTTATTTTTTACCTTGACTTAAATTCTACAAATCAAAAAAAAATCCTGTCGCTTTTTAGAAAAAAAATGAATATTTTTTTATTTTTTCAAATTCTGTTCACAAAATTGGAAAATAAAGGTGTGATGTTTATGCAAAAAAAAGCGTCTGGCGTAAAATTTTTTACACACCAGACACTTTTATCAACTAATTAGTAAGTTTTACAGTTTAAAGGAGCTCTTTAACGACACAATTCGATTAAATACTTTTTTCTCAAGAGTTGTATGCTTCGGATCGACATTAAAATAGCCATGTCTAAAAAATTGAAACTTATCTTGAACATTCGCTTTCATCATATCAGGTTCAACATACCCCTGTAATATTTCAAGTGAATTTGGATTTACGTAATCTAAAAATGTTTTTCCTTCATCCTCTTCATGATCTTCTTTATCTAATATAAATGGTTCATATAAGCGAAATTCAGCAAGTTTTGCATGACTTGCTTCAACCCAATGTAATGTTCCTTTTACTTTACGTCCTGTAAAGCCAGTGCCGCTTTTTGTTTCAGGATCGTACGTACAATGAATTTCAACTACTTCTCCATTTTCATCCTTAATAAAATCATGGCATTTAATAAAATAAGCATGCTTTAAGCGAACTTCATTCCCTGGGAAAAGCCTAAAATATTTACTCGGTGGGTTTTCCATGAAATCATCTTGTTCAATATAGAGTTCTCTTGAAAATGGAATTTTTCGCATCCCCATCTCAGGATTTTCCGGGTTGTTTTCAGCATCAAGCCATTCAACTTCTCCTTCTGGATAATTAGTAATGACAACCTTAAGCGGGCGAATCACTGCCATTGTACGCAGTGCTTTTAATTTTAAATCTTCCCTTACAAAATGCTCTAGCATTTGTTCATCAACAGTACTATGTGCTTTTGCAACTCCTATTTCCTTACAAAACGCACGAATTGCTTCAGGTGTGTACCCTTTTCTTCTTAAACCAGAAATCGTCGGCATTCTTGGGTCATCCCAGCCATCGGCATAGCCTTCATCTACTAGAAGCTTTAGCTTCCGTTTACTCATAACTGTATTCGTAATATTTAAACGAGCAAATTCAATTTGCTTCGGCTGCGCTTCCATTTCACATTCACGAATAACCCAGTCATATAATGGACGGTGATCTTCAAATTCCAACGTACAAATCGAATGGGTCACAGCTTCAATCGCATCCTCAAGCGGATGAGCAAAATCATACATAGGATAAATGCACCATTTATCGCCAGTGTTATGATGTGTGGCATGAGCGATTCGATAAATGACCGGATCTCTCATATTTATATTAGGTGATGCCATATCAATTTTGGCACGTAAAACTCTTTCTCCATCTTTAAACTCTCCAGCCCGCATTCTTTTAAAGATGTCAAGATTTTCTTCTACACTTCTATTTCGATATGGACTTTCTTTTCCCGGAGCTGTTAATGTTCCTCTCATTTCACGAATTTCTTCAGGCGCCGAATCATCAACATAAGCTTTTCCTTTTTTAATTAATAACACCGCGCGGTTATACATTTCTTCAAAATAATCCGATGCAAAAAATAGGTTGTCCCAATCATAGCCGAGCCATTTTACATCTTCTTTAATTGACTCTACATATTCCGTATCTTCCTTTAAAGGATTTGTATCGTCAAAGCGTAAATTTGTTTTGCCATTGAACTCATCAGCAAGGTCAAAATTTAAAATGATTGATTTAGCATGACCAATATGTAAATAGCCATTTGGCTCTGGAGGGAATCTTGTGACAACCTCATCGTATGTTTCGTCCTTTAAATCCTCTACAATAATGTTTTTAATAAAATTAGAGGAAGTATGTTTATTTTCTTCCATTACCGTCAACCTTTCTAGAATATCATTATGATGCTTATATTTATAACATAAAAATAGAAAAATAAAAAGTGCCCGTGTGTAGGGCACCTTTTATATCCAAATATTTCAGCTCATTTTCAATTTACTTTTCAAAGGCAAATCTAAATGAATTATATCCTCATAACTTTCGCGCCTTATGACAAGCTGTGCCTCACCATTTTCAACAAAAATAACAGCAGGTCTTGGGATGCGGTTATAATTATTCGCCATGGAATAGCCGTAGGCGCCTGTGCAAAAGACTGCTAAAATGTCGCCCGGATTTGCTTTTGGAAGCGGTAAATCCCAAATTAGCATATCCCCTGATTCGCAGCATTTTCCGGCAATTGAAACTTTTTCTTCAGCTTCGTCGTTGGCACGGTTAGCTAAGATTGCTTCGTATTTTGCTTCGTATAATGCGGGCCTTAAGTTATCGACCATGCCACCATCAACAGCTACATATTTTCGTACATCTGGAATAACCTTATTTGAGCCAACTGTGTATAATGTAGTACCAGCATCACCGACAATCGAGCGACCTGGTTCTATCCATATTTCTGGCATAGCGATATTTAATTGATTAACATGTGACTTTACTTTGTCAATAATCGCAGCCACATAATTTTCTGGTGGAAGCGGATCGTCTTCCTCCGTATAACGAATTCCAAAGCCTCCACCTAAGTTTAATACTTTAGGAAGGTAATTTAATTCCGTTGACCATTTCTCTATGGCAGCAAACAATGTATCAACAGCCATTATAAAACCATCTGTTTCAAAGATTTGCGAACCAATATGGCTATGAATTCCTAATAGATTAAGATTAGCCAAGTTTCTTGTCATTTCGATTGCTTTTTCCACTTGACCGCTCTTAAGATCAAAACCAAATTTAGAATCAACTTGTCCAGTCATAATTGATTCATGTGTATGCGCCTCAACCCCAGGAGAAATTCGCAATATTACCGATACTATTTTGCCTTTTTCCCCAGCTAACTGTTGCAATAATTGAAGTTCGTAAAAGTTATCGACAACGAAGCAGCCAATTCCTGCATCAATTCCCATTGTTATTTCTTCTACACTTTTATTGTTACCATGGAAATGAATTCGTTCCACAGGAAAGTTTGCTGCCAATGCAGTATATAGCTCGCCGGCAGAAACAACATCTAGGCTTAAACCTTCTTCCTCCGCCAAATTAATCATCGCAATCGTTGAAAAAGCTTTACTTGCATAAGCTACTTGTGCCTTTACTTGAAGCCTCTCAAACGTTTCTTTAAAAGCTCTTGCTCTCTTTCTCATTAAAGCAACATCATAAACAAATAGTGGCGTTCCATATTCTTTCGCTAATTCAACTGTATCCACTCCACCAATCTCTAAATGGCCTGCAGTATTTATGACGCTTGTTCCATGTAAATACATACGTTTCCCCCTTACTTATATACCAAGAAAAGCTGCCTTAAAAAGTGTCAGACATCCGTTACAATTCCCTAGTCTTGTGCCTGAACATTTTTTTGTGACAGCCTAAATTTTAATCTTCATATTAATAAATAAAACTTTACCATAGAAAAGATGAGATTGGCAATAGTTAAACTTCCTCAATTATTCAACCGCTAGTTTAATAACGGCTTTCTTGTTTGTTGTTTTTTATCATTCTTCGGATTTGTTATCTTTGGTCTTGTTTTATTTAACGGCACAGCTACACGAACAATAATTTGTAAAAACGCCTGAGGTTGGAACGGGATAAACGGCCATAAAAATGGTGTATTTAACGAACGTAACGATGTTAAATATAATATTACAAGTGTTAAACCAATTACGAACCCAGGTACATTGAAGAAAAAGACGGCTAACAGCAATAATATTTGGACAATCTTATTAGCAACACTTAATTCATAGCTTGGTGTTGCAAACGAGCCAATCGCACTTACAGCTACATAAAGAATAACTTCGGCTGAGAAAAGGCCAACATCGATGGCAATCTGTCCAATCAATACAGCTGCAATTAAGCCCATTGCTGTAGAAAGCGGCGTTGGCGTATGAATCGCTGCCATTCGCAAAATATCAATACCAAGGTTAGCAAGAATTAACTGGACAATAATAGGGATTGTATACTTCTTATTTGGCCCAATAAAATCTAATGCTTCTGGTAGTAAATCAGGATTTTTTACAAACAAGTACCAAAGTGGTACTAATAAAACGGATGCAATCATCCCAATGAAGCGCACCCAACGCAAAAAAGCACCGACAGAAGGAGTTTGGCGATATTCCTCAGCATGCTGTACATGATGAAAAAAAGTTGTCGGTGTGATAATCACACTTGGTGATGTATCGACCATAATGACGACATGGCCTTCTAATAAATGGGTTGCTGCTACATCAGGCCTTTCCGTATACCGCACTAAAGGAAATGGATTCCATCCTTGTTTCACAAGAAATTCTTCGATAGCTTTATCAGCCATTGGAACTCCGTCAATTTCAATTTCCTTCAGTTCTTTTTTAATAATATCAACAAGAGTAGGGTCAGCCACATCTTGGAGATAAGCGACACAGATATCGGTTTTTGAGCGTTCCCCAACTTGAATAATTTCATGGCGCAAACGCTCGTCGCGAATGCGTCGCCGTGTTAGAGCTGTATTCACGATGATGTTTTCTGTATAGCCATCCCTAGCGCCGCGCACAACTTTTTCGGTATCAGGCTCTTCTGGATTACGGCTAGGATAGCTTCTTACATCAACTATAAAAGCGCGATTCTCACCATCAATCATAATAATAATGAGCCCGGAAAGTAGTTGATCGACGACCTTATCCATATCTTCGGCTGTATCTACTTGTTGATGAATAAGGCGATTATGAACAACATCCTTCGTGTTCGTCTTATAGCTTCTTTCATTATCATTAATCTCAACCAGCTCTTTTAATAATTCAATAATATAGGCGGAATCGCATAACCCATTTAAATAATATAAATGGATTTCTTTTTTTAAGATTTTAATTTTGCGAACACCTAAATCAAAGCTCGTTCCGACGCCAATTCGATTTTTTAAATAATCTTCATTTGCCACGATTGATGAGGAAATTGGCTTCTTTTCTATATTTTTAACTGTCATGAAATCCACCCCTTTCACCCTTACCCTTTAGGCTGAAAAATAAGAGCTGCTAAAAATGAGAACAATATCGCGGATGAAATGCCAGCTGATGCAAGTTGAAACATTCCCATCGGGATGCCAAACAAGCCTAGCTCCTCTGACGCAGCCATTGCCCCATGTAATAAAGAATGTCCTAAGTTTGAAATTGGTACAGTAGCGCCTGCACCGGCAAAATCAATGAATTGATCGTATAATCCAAAACTATCCAATATAACGCCGACAACAACGAAGAAACCCATAAGATGGGACGGAGAAAGCTTTAATTTATCTAATAAGACCTGTCCAATCATACAAATAAAACCGCCAACAAAAAACGCGATGATGTATTCCATTAAGCTTCATCAACCCTTTCAAAAACAACACCATGGGCGATTGTCGGAATCGTCTCCTTTTGTTGAATCATTATCGGGCTTAATAGAGCACCTGTTGCAACTACAAAAACTTTTTTTAATTTTCCAGCTATCATTTCGTTTATAATATGACCATATGTGACAACGGCCGAACAGGCGCAGCCGCTGCCGCCAGAAAATACATCTTGATCGCTATAATAGACCATCAAACCACAATCATTATAATTCGTAGTAACAGCATACCCTTCATCAGCAAGCATTTTTCTTAAAATCGCTGCCCCAATTCCCGCTAAATCTCCTGTTACGATTAAATCATAATCATTTGGCGTTTTTCCTAACTCCCGAAAATGGGTGATTATTGTATGTGCTGCTGCCGGAGCCATCGCTGAACCCATATCTAAAGGATTACCGATTCCATAATCAATGACCTTACCGATTGTTGCGGCTGTAATTTTCACAGAAGATTTTTCTTTGCTTATCAAAATGGACCCGGCTCCCGTAACTGTAAACTGAGCCGTATCTGGTTTTTGCACAGCAAACTCAGTTGGATAGCGAAATTGCCGTTCTGCTGTTGCATTATGACTACTCACAGATGCCAACACTTTGTTTGCAAAGCCCCCATCTATTAAAACAGAAGCAACCGACAACGTTTCCATTGACGTTGAGCAGGCACTAAACATGCAAAGAAACGGAATTTGGTTTCCTCTAGCTACATAATTAGATGTAACATTTTGATTTAAAAGGTCCCCAGCTAGAAAAAAATCAATATCTTCAGTAGTCAACTTTGCCTTGTTCAAGCAAACTTCGATGGCGTCCTCCATAAGTTTCCGCTCAGCAAGCTCCCAACTTTTTTGACCACAATGAAGATCTTCATATTTAATGTCAAAACTTGTGCCAAGCGGACCAGCTGCTTCCACTGGACCGACAGCCGTGCCCGTGGAATGTACATAGATGTCGTTATCAAAAATCCAAGTTTGCTTAGCCACTAGTCCCAATAGAATCATCCTTTATGCCAATAGTATTTTTAGTGAATAGCGGATAAACCCGATAATGGCCGCTGCCACCACTCCATACACAAGGATGGACCCGGCGATTTTAAACATATTATTGGAAATTCCTAATACTATACCTTCACTTTTATGCTCAAGTGCCGCACTCGCCATTGCATTAGCAAATCCACTTACTGGTATAAGCGTACCTGCACCTGCAAATTGACCAAGTTTATCAAAGATGCCAACACCGGTTAATAAAGCTGTAATTAAAATTAAAGTTGCAAGCATTAAATGGCTTGAACTTATTTCTGGAAGGCCAAAAAAACGACTATAAAAATTTTGGATCCCTTGGCCAGTCATACAGATTAGGCCCCCAATTAAATAAGCTTTAGAGCCATTCAAGAAAGGAGATGATTTCGGCTGAAATGATTGAATTTGTTTTTTATAATTTTCCTTTGTCATTTTTTCTGCCATTATAATCCTCCATTTCGTTTTTTATGAATGGTCAACCAAATCAACAAAGTAAATCCAATGGAATAATGAACCTACAATTTTCCCAAAGACGATGGCAGTAAGTAGAATGATTAATTTTTCCTGCACACCGATTCTTTTCGCCAGAATCGGCCATACATTTAAAACCTCTGTAAGGGCAGCAGCTAACATTCCAACAAAAATGCCATCGGCTAAGCCAATCGGGATTGTAAAAAGATACGAAAAATGATAGATTGTTTCTCTTAAACCAACCCAACCGCCAATGGTTGCTCCAAGAACGACACCCCATTCATATAAGTAAATATATTTCATCGTTTTCGTTAATTGTGTAAGCCGCGGAATCACACCAAGTACTGTCAAAAAAGCTACAAAGCCTGCGCCAACAGAAAGCCCCCCTGCAAAACCAACAAACATTGTTACTAGGATTTTAAGAGTCATGGCCTACTCTTTTGATTTCCTCTTTGTTTTCCTTAATAATGACGTATTGATCCAAATCTTGTTGATATTTAAACATTTCCACCTCAAGAGGACTTGGCTCTTCATTTAGTCGTTTTCTAAATAAATGATTGAAAAATAAAATCATCCCAATTCCTAACCCTAATGAATAAGGAATTTGCAATAATAACGGCTTTTGTAAATTTTCACCAGTAATAATGTAAAATAATTTTTGATGAACCTGCTGCATCGAAACATCTTCATGAAAATTCATGATAGCAATCGCAGACCCGATAAATAATAAAAACCAAACTAGTACTATAAAGGCGATTGTCGGCTTTTTTTGTTTATACATAACATCAATAATCGTTTGTGTTGGTCCGATTGTTTGAATATCAATTAAAGGATTAAAGGTTTGAATTGTCGTAATAACTTCCATAATATCAATAACAACAATATTTCTGTCGCTTTTACTAATTTGATGTAGCGACAGTGCGCCGATTTCTTTAATTGTTTCCTCTTGTCCAATCATTTGTGCTACATCAGCGATTGTGATGATGGATTGTGGTAAAGCCTGCAACCTGAGCCGCATCCGAATATAAATCGTTTCCTCCTTCATTTGGTACACCCCACCTCAAATGTGCCAATTCCTTGTATTTGTAGTATGGTTATGGAATTCAAGCCTCATTCGAAAAATAGAGGTCCAATAATTGGCAGTGACAAAAAAAAGGATGAGTTAGACTCCTTTCGAGTCTACCTCATCCATTTGTTCTTTCATTTGTTGCAGAATTTTTTTCTCAAGCCGCGATACTTGGACTTGTGATATTCCGAGCCGTCCCGCGACTTCTGATTGAGTTTGATCTTTATAATAGCGCAAATAGACAATCAACCGTTCTCGTTCATCCAAGCTCCTAATGGCCTCTTGAAGAGCAATTTTATCAAACCATTTTGCTTCTGAATGGTCGGCAATTTGATCAAGAAGTGTGATTGGATCACCGTCATTTTCATATACTGTTTCATGTATAGAGGACGGTGTACGGCTTGCTTCCTGAGCTAAGACTACATCCTCTGGAGAAATTTCTAGCTCATCAGCGATTTCTGTAACGGTCGGTGCCCGGCCCAATTTTTTCGTTAAATCATCTTTTATTTTCCTAATTTTATTGCCTGTTTCCTTTAAGGAACGGCTCACTTTTACCGTTCCATCATCCCTGATAAAGCGCTGAATTTCTCCAATAATCATTGGAACAGCATACGTTGAAAATTTAACATCATAGGACAAATCAAATTTATCAACGGATTTCAGTAAACCGATACAGCCAATTTGGAACAAGTCATCCGGTTCATAGCCACGGTTAATAAATCGTTGCACAACAGACCAAACAAGGCGCATATTTTTTTGAACAATTAAATCGCGGGCCTCTTGGTCTCCTACTTGGCTTTTCTCAATTAATTCCTTTACTTCATGGTCTTTTAAATACGTTTCTCTTTTTTGCTTCTTGACCTCCACATCCATAGGCAGATCTCCTTAATTACATAAAGCTTTACAATTAGCTAAATATTTAGTCAGGTGAATCGTTGTCCCTCTTTGTAATGCAGATTCGATGACAATATCATCCATGAAATTTTCCATAATGGTGAAGCCCATCCCAGAGCGTTCCAATTCAGGTTTTGTTGTGTAGAGTGGTTCTCTTGCTTCATCCAAGTTAGCGATGCCGATTCCTTCATCTTTAATCGTTAAATGAACAATCCCGTCCTCTAATGTAACAGAGATATACACTTCACCATCCGGATTATTTTCATAGCCATGTATAATGGCGTTCGTAACAGCTTCGGAAACAACTGTTTTAATTTCCGTTAATTCATCTAATGTTGGATCTAACTGAGCTATAAACGCAGCTACCGTGACACGGGCAAAAGACTCGTTCTGGCTGAGTGCTCGAAATTTCAATTCCATCTTGTTTTTCACTTAGGCCACCCCCAATGTTTTTAGGGCATATTGCTCATCATCGACTAAACGAATGATTTTAAATAACCCTGACATCTCAAATAGTCTTTTTACAGCAGGTGAAATGGAACATACAACCATTTCTCCGCCTTGACTTTGAATTTGTTTATAGCGGCCTAAGATGACACCCAAACCCGAACTATCCATAAAAGTTAACTCTTGCAAATTTAAAACAATGTGATGAATATTGTTTTTTTCGATTTTCTCTGAAACCATATTTCGTAAATTCTCTGCTGTGTGGTGGTCTAGCTCACCTTTTAAACGGATGAGCAGCACATCTTTTTTTGTTTCCAAATTGATGATTAGACTCAACTTAAATTCCTCCTAATCTGAAAGTCTTAAGTGAGTCTTTTCGCTACCAGCTTTTCGAATTCCTGCTACATGACAAAACTAGTGTTAATTCGTAAGATTTTTACAAAACTAATGAGGAAATTTAGCAAAATCCCCGATTGTTCGCTTGAATAGCTTCCACCACGTGGCAGCCTTTACCTCAGTGCCCGCAACTAACGGACTTTCAAGAAGGATTTTATCCCCTTTTTTTAGGATGAGCTTGCCAAGTTCGTCACCTTTTTCAACAGGCGCTTTTATGTTCTCTTGTAAAATAATTTCCTGTTCAATATCTTTTATGCCTTCCCCCTTTTTCGTAAGCAAGGAGATATGCTCTGATGTAACGGCATTAATGGTCGCTTGGTCCCCTTTTGAAACCTTTACTTTAGCAAGCGGATAATTACGCTCGTACATTGGATGGGTTTGGTATTGGCTAAAGGCGTAATCTAACATTTTTGTAATCTGTCTGTTCCGATCCTTTGGTGTTGGTGCACCCATGATAACGGCGATTACCCGCATCCCATCTTTCTTTGCAGTTGCTGTTAAACAATATTTTGCTTCACTTGTATAGCCGGTTTTAACCCCATCAACCCCTGGATAAAACTTTACTAAACGATTTGTGTTCACTAGCCAAAACTTTTTATCAGTATCTTCTCGTAGATAATCCTCATAAACCCCTGTATATTTTGTAATTGCATCATATTTTAGCAGCTCTTTAGACATAATCGCCATATCGCGGGCAGTACTATAATGTTCTTCTGCAGGAAGGCCTGTTGCATTTTTGAAGCTTGTATTTTGTAAACCAAGCTCCTTTGCTTTATCATTCATCATAGCTATAAAAGCATCCGCTGAGCCTGCTAAATGTTCAGCCATTGCTACAGAGGCATCATTACCTGAAGCAATCGCAATTCCTTTTAACATCTCATCAACGGTCATTTCTTCGCCTGCCTCAAGAAAAATTTGTGAGCCGCCCATTGAAGCAGCATATTCACTCGTTCTTACCTTATCATCAAGCTTTATTTTTCCTTGATCCAACGCTTCCATGATTAAAAGCATCGTCATAATCTTGGTCATACTTGCCGGGGGCAGTTTTTTATCCGCATTTTTTTCATACAATACTGTTCCGGTGTCCCGTTCAATTAAAATAGCTGAAGCAGCATGATCTGTTAATTCTATTTTCGCTTCTTGTGCAAATCCCGTCGTTGCAAAAAGTGTAAACAAAAAGATAAAGCATATTAAAATCTTTAATTCTCGTTTCTTCAGCATAATCTCCCTCCTTTTTTCAAAAAAGCATAGTTCCATTAAGTTGAAATTGTTCATACATCGTATTTTTTCCATATTTTGATGTTTTATACCAAAAATTACATTTAATATTTTTAGATGTGGAAATGTGGATATATGGTACATTTATGTGGAAATACTGCCCGTTTATGTGGAAATACCACTCATTTATGTGGAAATAAGCCACCAGCTGATGGAATATTTCAATTTACAGTTGCAGTTACTAAAAAAAAAGAGTATTCCATGATTGGAATACCCTGTTTCGATTTGTTATTATGAAATTTTTTCATAAATTAATGGTGGCGCCTCTGTCTTGTTTGGCGAAATTTTGAAACTTTCATAAAGCAATCTCTTGATTTCATTTATATTTTCGAAATTGCTGTGGAGTGTGACAAGTGACTCCCCCTTTGAAACTTGGTCACCGACTTTTTTACGGAGCACAAGTCCAACCGCTAAATCGATTGTTGAGTCTTTTGTTGCTCTTCCCGCACCTAAAAGCATGGCCGCTTTGCCTACTTCATCGGCTATGATGGTTTCTACCCAACCATCTTCTCTAGCCTCTAGTTCAAATTGATATTTAGCTTTCGGAAGCTTTTGTGGGTTCTCTATTACCTCTGGGTCTCCACCTTGGGCAGCAATAAACGTTTTAAATTTTTCAAGGGCTCGCCCTGATTGAATTGCTTCTACTAATTTTTTTCTTGCTTCTTCTAGCGATGTTGCTTTTTCAGCTAGAAAAACCATGTGGCTACCTAATATTAAACAAAGCTCTTGTAAATCCTCTGGTCCTTTGCCTTTTAACGTGTTTATTGCTTCTTCAATCTCTAACGCATTGCCGATGGCATACCCTAAAGGCTGGCTCATATCGGAGATTACCGCCATCGTTTTGCGACCGATATTATTGCCGATAGCAACCATTGCTTTCGCTAATTCTTTGGCATCCTCTAAATCCTTCATAAATGCACCTGCACCTGTTTTTACATCTAACACAATTGCATCTGCACCAGCAGCAATTTTTTTACTCATAATCGAGCTGGCAATCAATGGAATAGAGTTTACAGTAGCTGTAACATCACGAAGACTATATAGTTTTTTATCTGCTGGTGTTAAATTTCCGCTTTGGCCGACGACAGCAACTTTATTTTTATTAACTAAATCAATAAACTGCCCAGTTTCAAGTTCAACATGAAAACCTGTGATGGACTCTAATTTATCTATTGTGCCACCTGTATGCCCTAAACCGCGCCCTGACATTTTCGCAACTGGCACACCAACAGAAGCAACAAGTGGGGCTAATACTAATGTCGTCGTATCGCCGACACCGCCTGTTGAATGTTTATCGACCTTGATTCCTTCAATCGCGGAAAGGTCGATTTTATCCCCTGAATCAACCATCGCTAATGTTAATTCGGCCCGCTCCATCTCTGTCATACCTTGAAAATAAACAGCCATTGCGAAGGCGCTCATTTGATAGTCAGGAATTGTTTCATTCGTATAACCTTCAATCATAAAGCGAATTTCTTCTTTCATTAGCTCTTTGCCGTCGCGTTTTTTTTCAATTATGTCAACCATTCTCATATAAATTCACCCCTTTTTGCTAAGCATTTATTGAACTCGCCCAATCATTACGAATTCTAAACGAAGTTAAAGAGCAGCAACCAGTTCTTTCACCAGATTAATAAATTTAGGTTTTGTTCGGTTGGCAACCTCAACAACTTGTTCATGTGTTAATGGTTCTAATTCTTCTCCAATAGCCATATCGGTTACACAAGAGATGCCGAGCACCTTCATTTGCATATGACTAGCAACAATGACCTCTGGTACAGTTGACATACCAACCGCATCACCGCCAAGATTGCGCAGCATAATTAATTCAGCTGGTGTCATATAGGTTGGACCTGAAACACCTGCATAAACGCCTTGTTGGATTGGGATATTTAATTTCGTTGCATTGTTTTTTGCAAGTTCCACTAATTGGGGTGTATAGGCACGACTCATATCAGGAAAACGCGGTCCAAGTTCCGCTTCATTAGGTCCGATTAACGGGTTCGCGCCTGTCATATTTAAATGATCTGTAATAATCATTAAATCGCCAGGCTGGAAATTGGCGTTCATTCCACCACAGGCATTTGTAACAAATATAGTGTCAATTCCTAATCCCTTCATAACGCGTACAGGAAAGGTTACCTCTTGCATGGAGTAACCTTCATAATAATGAAATCTTCCCTGCATCGCTAGGACAGCTTTCCCTTTCAGCATACCAATTACTAATTTTCCGGCATGTCCTTCCACCGTTGATACAGGGAAATGTGGGATATCTTTATAATCTATTTTTACTGCATCTTCGATTTCATCTGCTAATTCTCCCAAGCCTGATCCTAGTATGAGTCCAACAGTTGGTTTTACTTTTATTAAATTCTGTATGTATGAAGCTGCTTCTTTCATTTTTGTGAGAAGATTATCCATTTTTGTCACTCCTTTTTTATATAACCCGTATCAATTCTTTCACAAATCCAAGAAACCGTTCTTTTACTTTTTCAGTTGTTTCTATTACTTCAGCATGTGTTAACGGCTGATCGAGTATCCCAGCTGCCATGTTTGAAATACAGGAAATACCTAATACCTTAAGTCCACTATGTCTGGCAACAATAACCTCAGGAACAGTAGACATTCCAACAGCGTTCCCACCAAGCTTTCGAATCATCCGTACTTCAGCTGGTGTCTCATAGCTTGGTCCAGTATTCGCAACATAAACACCTTCTTTAAGTGGGAGACCCATGCTAAGCGCTGCCTGCCTTGCTTTTTCACGAAGTTGCCCGCAATAAGCATTGGACATATCTGGGAAACGAACGCCAAATTCCAAATTATTCGGTCCAATTAGTGGATTTTGGCCCATATTGTTAATGTGATCGGTAATAATCATTAAATCGCCTGGTACAAAGGATGTATTCACACCACCAGCAGCATTTGTAACAATCAGCTTTTCCACACCAAGCAATTTCATCACGCGGATAGGAAATGTCACCTTCTCGAGTGAGTAGCCTTCATAAAAATGGAAGCGCCCTTGCATAGCAATTACTTGAACACCTTGCAATTCACCAATCACTAACTGGCCCTTATGGCCCTTAACAGTAGAAACAGGAAAATTCGGAATTTCATGATATGGGATTTTTATCGAATTTGTAATTTCATCAGCTAAAATGCCTAGTCCTGAGCCTAAAATTAACCCTATACTAGGTTTGTTTGTTATTTTTGCTTGAATATAATTTGCTGCCTCAACGAACGGCTGCCTGTCCATTTATTCATCTCCCTATATGAGTATTAAAAACTTTGCCCGTATTTAAGTTTTGCAGAGATACATTTTCTTGTCTTAACAACCTTATATAGTACGAAGGAAACTTTGCCCATATTTCGGCATTGGAACACCGAAATTATCGGCAATCGTAGCCCCGATATCGGCAAATGTTTTCGATATCGGTAATTGTTTTCCTACCTCAATTCCTTTATGATAGACGAGCAGTGGCACATATTCTCTCGTATGGTCTGTTCCGTGATGAATAGGATCATTGCCATGGTCAGCTGTTATTATTAATAAATCATCATTGTTCATTAAATCAAATACTTCGCCTAAACGTCCGTCAAATTCCTCCAACGCTTGCCCATAGCCAATTGGGTCGCGGCGATGCCCAAATTTAGCATCAAAGTCAACTAAATTTAAAAAGCTCAAGCCTGTAAACCCCATTTTAAACGTATCATTTAGGCGATCCATGCCATCTAAATTTGATTTCGTCCGCAAGCTTTTAGTAACACCTTCACCATCATAAATATCCGAAATTTTTCCAACAGCAATCACATCAAAGTGATGGTCTTTTAATTCATTCATAACCGTCCTGTCAAACGGCTTTAAAGCATAATCATGACGATTTGACGTTCTTTCAAAGTTACCTAGTGAGCCAATAAATGGACGAGCAATAATGCGGCCGACCATATATTTTTCATTTAATGTGAGCTCGCGGGCAATTTTGCAAATATTATAAAGCTCTTCGAGCGGCACAACTTCCTCATGGGCAGCAATTTGCAGCACAGAATCAGCCGATGTATAAACGATAATATTGCCTGTTTCCATATGTTCTTTACCGAGTTCAATAATAATTTCAGTTCCAGAGGCAGGTTTGTTGCCGATTACTTTACGGCCAGTACGCTCCTCAAGTTCTGTAATAAGCTCACTTGGAAAACCGTTCGGAAAGGTTTGAAAAGGCTTATCAATATATAAGCCCATCATTTCCCAATGGCCTGTCATCGTATCTTTACCAACTGATGCTTCCTCCATTTTTGTATAATGAGCTAAAGGGCGTTCTGCTGCGGGAATACCTTTAATTTCCCTTATATTACCTAAACCAAGCTTGGCCATATTTGGCATGTTTAAGCCATTCATGCGCTCAGCAATATGCCCAAGCGTATCAGCACCCTTATCCCCGAAATCATTAGCATCTGGTGCTTCCCCGATTCCAACTGAATCCATGACTATTAAAAAAATTCGCTTGAATTTCACTCGAAAAACCCCCTAAATATAAATGCGTCCTACATATTCATTTTTATCAAATTTAGTCGTGTCACTCCAACAACCTGTTACGAAAATATTATGCCCGCGGATGGTATGCTTTATATATATCTGTTAATCTAGCTTTTGACACTTGAGCATATATTTGGGTCGTCGTAATATCAGCGTGACCAAGCATCTCTTGAACCGCTCGAAGATCGGCGCCATTTTCCAAAAGATGTGCAGCAAAAGAATGTCTTAATGTATGTGGAGTTATCTCCGCCTTAATATTTGCTTCCTTTGCTATATTTTTAAGTATCTTCCAAAACCCTTGCCTTGACAATCTTTGACCATGGTGATTGAGAAATAAAGCGTCTTCATGTTCATTTTTTCGAAGCAACTTCTTCCGTGCACTTTCTACATACAATGATAAAGCGTCTACAGCAATTTTACCTAATGGAATAATTCTTTCTTTTTCCCTTTTTCCCTTGCAACGTACAAACCCCATCGTAACATGGACATCGGCTACATTTAATGAAACAAGCTCTGAAACACGAATACCAGTTGCATATAATAATTCCAGCATCGCTTTATCGCGGATACCATATTCATTGTCCTCTTGCGGTGTATTTAACAAAGATTCCACTTCAGCTTGGGAAAGAATTTTCGGGAGCCTTTTTTCCTGCTGTGGCAGCTCAATTTGCACACTTGGATCTCCCGTTGCCATTTTTTCACGAAGAAGAAACTGGTGCAGCGCACGAATTGATGAAACAGTTCGCGAAATCGTTGTCACCGCTTTCCCTTGTTCTTTTAAAAATGCTAAATAATTAACAATATGAATTGTGCTGACAGCATCAAATGACTGCAACCCTTCAACTGTCTCTATATATTGTATATATTGTTTTAAATCTCTGCGATACGATTGCACCGTATTGTTTGCAGCCCGTCTATCTACTAATAAATAATGTAAAAAAGCTTCTAAGTGGTCATTCATAAATAACAGGCTCCTTTACTACTCGCCATTTTGATAAAAATAAATAAGCCGATCCACCCATGAAGGTGTAAAATCATTCACTTGCGCCGACACCTTGAGCGCGCCTCCTTCTGGCTCATCGTAACGGTGATACTGTTCATATTCCTGATTAATCCATACAATTCCATAATAAAAAAGCAATGTACAACCAGTAAATAATATAAAAACTTTTAACGTATCAAAAGCCATTTTAAATAATGACATTTCTCATCCCCCACATCAAAAAAATAGTGTACAACCCTCTACTTAAAGATATGTCAACAATGAGAAATTTTATACATATGTGCCATCATGTTCAGCTAAATGTATATATCTCTATTTAATCACTAGTAATAATTTACAACAACCAATTATTTAATTTTTAAATATATTTAAAGGAAGCAGGAGACGGTTCTTCTGCTTCCATCATGTTATCTAAGAGTTAAACTCTCCTTTAAATTTTTTAGAATTGGTGATAAGAAAAATTCTATAATTCTCCTTTTACCAGTCTTAACCTCTGCAGACACTGTCATTCCTGAAGAAATATTCACTTCTTTATTTCTAATTGTAAAAGTATTTTCTTCAAGTTCTACTTTTATGTTATAAACTAGACCAATTTTTTCATCTTCAACCGCATCTGGGCTGATACTAAGTACTTTTCCTTTAATAACACCATATTTTTGAAATGGAAAAGTATCAAATTTCACATCAACAAGTTGGCCAACCTCAATAAATCCAATATCTTTATTTAATACATTCGCTTCCACAATAAGTGGTGTTCCTTCAGGTACAATTGTTACGACAGGTTGGGCTGGAGTAACAACTCCACCAATGGTTTGCGATGCTATCCCTTGAACCACTCCATCTACTGGCGAAACAAGCTTTTGATACTTGAGTATTTTTTTCGCTTTTGAAAGTTGATCCTCAAGGGCAATAATCTCCTTCTCTTTTACAACTAATTTGTCTGCAAGTTCCTTATCTTTTGTTGCAAGATCTTTTTCATACATTTTTGTAAGCGAAATTAAATTTGCTTGGGCTTCTTTTAATTCACTGTTTAATTTTTCTATTAATACCGTTTGTGAGTCTACCTCCTTTTGACTGAGTAATAATTCTTCTTCTTTTTTCTTCAGTTCAATTTTGGGTATTCCACCATTTTCATATAAAGATTTTAAATTATCTACTTCACTACTAATATAAGAATAATGACTTTTTACGGAATCAAGTTTTGTTATAGCCAGTTGAACATCTTTTTCTCTTTGCTGAATAATTGTTTGTAAAGTTTCCTTTTGAGCTATGTATTCTTCGCTTTTCGCTTGACTATATTTTTTCTGTAGTTCAACAACTTGGGAAGCATTTAAATTATTAAGTTTAGTTTTTTCTATTTCTTTGTTGCTAATCGTTCCATTCAGCTCAGCAGAAATTAGATTTTTTTCAAGAATAGCCATTTGCAGCGAATTTTCCAAGCTAGTGATGTCTGCTTGTTTCATACTTGCATCCAACTCTAGCAATAACTGATCCTTTTTAACTTTCTCCCCTTCTTTAATATGTATAGCCGTAATAATACCTTCCTCCAGTGGTTGAATTACTTTTAATCTGCCGTCAGGGATAACCTTTCCCCTAGCAACAGCTACTTCGTCAATTTTTCCAAAGTATGACCAAACAATAAAAGAAATAAATACGGTAAAAATCATCCAAATTAAAAATCTGCCTAGCGGTGAAGGAGGAGTCTCAATAATTTCAAGTGCCCCAGGTAAAAAATCATATTCATCGCTTACACGTTGTTTTTCAATTTCCATTGTTTATAGTCCCCTCTCTTGCTGACTATAAAGATATTGATAAAGTCCATTTCTCTTCATTAATTCCTCATGGGAGCCAAATTCCTTTAATTCTCCCCGATCAATAACGATAATTTTATCTGCATCTTGTAAAGTTGAAAGTCTATGAGCAATAATCATAACCGTTCTTCCTTGACATATTTTGTTTATATTCGCTTGAATGATTCGCTCAGATTCATAGTCTAATGCGGAAGTTGCTTCATCAAATATTAGTATTCGTGGATTCGTTAGTAAAGCCCTTGCAATTGCAATTCTCTGCCTTTGACCCCCAGATAGAGAGGATCCTTTTTCTCCGACCATCGTATCATAGCCTTCCCGAAGTTCTAATATAAATTGATGAGCACCAGCAAGCTTAGCTGCATGAATGACTTGCTCCATACTTGCTGAAGGATAATGGATGGCAATATTTTCACGAATGGTTCCATTAAACAAAAAATTCTCTTGCAGCACGACACCAACCTGTCGGCGAAGCCAAGCAGTGTCTGCCATTGACAAATCAATGCCATCAATTAAAATTTTCCCTGATTCTGGTATATAAAGTCGTTGAATTAATTTGGATAACGTGCTTTTACCAGATCCACTCCTGCCTACTACACCAACCGTTGTCCCAGGTCTTATATCAATAGAAAGATTCCTAATAATTTCGGGACCATCCACATCGTAACGGAATCTCACGTTTTCAAAACGAATATGTCCTTTTATCATAGGTAAACGGGTCTTCACTGTATCTACTGATACTTCAGTCTTTGTATTCAACACATCAGATAATTTTTTAATTGAAATGCCAGCCTGTTGATAATCTTGCCACATTTGAACAAGCCTTAACACTGGCTCGCTTACTCGACCAGAAAGCATTTGAAATGCTATTAATTGCCCAAGCGTAATTGTACCTTTCATGACAAGATGGGCACCTAGCCATAAGATGACTAAATAGGAAATTCTTTGGATAAATTGACCTAGCGCTCCAGCCACGCCTGATAGATTAGCTGTTTTAAAGTTTGCCTTTGTATAATCTGATAGGAGCATTTCCCACTTTTTGTTCATTTCTGGTTCAAGGGCAAATGACTTAATCGTTTGAATCCCAGAAACTGCTTCTACCAGAAAAGACTGTGATTGTGCACCACGTTGAAAACTTTCCTCCAGCCTTTTTCTAAGAATAGGAGTTATGATTGCTGACAACATCACATAGACAGGTAAAACACCCAATACAACAAACGTTAAAGTTGTGCTATAGAAAAACATCACGGCAATATAAACGATAATAAATATAGCATCCAATCCTGATGTTAAAGGCGGGCCTGTAATGAATCTGCGAACATTTTCAAGCTCTCTAACTCTAGCAATCGTTTCACCTATCCGCCTTACTTCAAAATAACGAAGCGGCAAATAACATATATGCTTGAATAACTTTGCCCCAAGCGTAACATCAATTCGGCTCGTTGTATGTACAAACACATAATTTTTCGCTATACCTAACGTAACTTCAAACAAAGCAATCGCGATTAAACCAATAATCAACACATTTAATGTACTAACCCCATTATGAACTAGTACCTTGTCAATAATTACCTGTGTAATAATTGGAGTAACTAAACCAAAAAGCTGCAGAGTAAAAGTGGCAATTAATACCTCGCTAAACATTTTTCTATATTTCAAAACGGTTGGTATAAACCACTTTATTCCAAATTTTTGTTGTTCATCAATAAAGCTTCGTTTAGCAAATAAAATAATCTTCCCTGTCCACTGTGACTTAAAATCATCCATATTTATCATTTCAGGACTTCGTTTATGAGCACGTATTAGAAGAACCTTATCTTCGTCTACTTTCCCTAACACAACATATTCTCCACTATTTAACTCCGCAATGGCTGGAAAGGTTAATTTTGTAATTTTTTCTATATTGCTTTGAATAACCTTTGCCTTTAATTTGAAACTTTTCGCAACCTTTAATATCCCAAAATCAGTCAGCTTTTCATCACCTAATGCGAAGTGATGACGGATTTGAGACGGGTCCGCAGCTAAACCATGATAATTAGCAATGATTATGAAAGATATTAAACCCGAATCTAATTCAGACTCAGGAGGTGACTTTTTTTCCAAAGCTTCCAAAAACATTCCCCCTTAAGAAAAAGCCCGTATGAACATTGACATTAACGCCATACGAGCTTTCATTGTTCCTTTAACCTACTATTTCATTCTGCGATTTCCAGTATTGACCTAGAAGTTGCGATACCTCTTCAGGCTTATCGTGTAAAGCTTGATTCCATGACATCCCCGCAGTTCCAGTAAAAGAGGCCATTGCCTGAATTAACTGTTCGACTTGGGCATTAAGTAATAAATTTCCATCTGCTGTTTTTAATACTTCTGTTTGATAGGCATTACCTGAAAACCAGGATTGAACCTTTAAGTTATCATCTGTACCTTGAATTGCAATTTGCAGGTCATTATTTTCTCTACTGAAAATAAGGTCCATAGTATTCGCATCAAACTGAATGGTATCCATATTTCCAGTAGTTGGATCGTAATCATAGATGATGTCTTGACCGTGCCCAATCCCAAATAGGTAAGTATCATTTCCGTATGAGCCTTCTAAATAATCATTGCCGACAGATCCTAAAGTCCTGTCATTCTTATGTGTCCCTTTCTTTAACTCCATTTCAATATACTCTTCATTCCACAATGTTCCATCCGCAAACTCAATTCGACTCAATCGGTTTCCTTCATACCAATCCTTGATAGTGATTTGATTTCCTTCTCCGCCTGTCTGAATAACCAGATTCATTCCTTCCCTTGTTAGCACTAAATCCTCTGGATGGATTCCTTCTCCTAATTTCAATACATCTTCTCCGTGATGAAGGACATATTGATTCGTGTCTATATAGAGATTGCGTTCTAGTAAGCTTACAATCTCTTCACGCGATTGATAACTTGGAA
>DUSF01000003.1 GCA_012842745.1 Bacillus sp. (in: firmicutes)
AAAGTAGTCGCCTCTCTTAAGACACAGAAGAAGACTGTAAAGAAAAAGATAGGGAAAATCGTTAAAAAAAGAGGAAAGGTGTTCACAAAAGCCCGAAAGCTACTGAACAACCTGACGAAGAAGGAACAGATTAGTAACCAGAAAAAGCTAATGAATAAACAGGTGCTTGCGGCGAACGTGGATGTGAGATATGTAAAAGGAAATGTCTATTCAAAACTAAGCAACCCACCTATGTGTCCAAATCCAAATCAGTACACAGAAGAACAAATTTATCAAATGTATATAAACGGTAATAATGAAATTATGTTTCAAATCTCTAAGGAAAAGAGAGAAGCCGTCTTAGATAGGTTAAAGAGAGAAACTGTGCAAAAAGAGATTGAAAATAAATTTCCAACAGTTATGGCTGGTTTTGATTTTGGAACAACGTTCACTCCGGCTCCGAAACCTAGGACAATCGGAAGAGTATTAGGATTAATTAATGAAGGTAAAAAACCTTCAATTGGTTCTAAGAGGCCAGGTTATTCTGGTAAGTTACCGAGTCAAGGTACGGTTGACGCAGGTGTAAATGGAGCACCAAAAGTAGATGCAGGGAAGCAAGGTAAGCATGTGCCAGGGCATGGTAATAACGTTTCAACCAAGTCACAATGGCCTGAAGGTCAAAATGGTGTACAGTTAACTCAAGAAGCGTGGATGAAAGGTACCCCAGTAAAAGCAGATGGAAGTGTAAAAACTTATGATTTTGGTAAGCCAGTTGGACCAAATGGAGAAACTAGGGTCAAAGTTCATATTGATTCAAAAGGCAATGTTCACGGCTATCCAGTACCATAATGGAGGTATATTATGAAAGAAATTTTGCTGAATACAATTGACAGATTGTATGGGAAAGGTGACTTTCAATATATTCTAGCAAAATATATTGATAAGGAATATTGGGTTAGTGAGTTCAATGATAAGGTAGAACAGATTTTCGTCGATAATCTTACCGACTTTAGTTATTCAACATGCTTTTCTTATTTTATTCAATCATCGCTGAGTCCAAACTTTAGAATAGGTAGTGATGAATTTAGCGATTATCTCAAGGAAAAGCACGAGATAACGGGAGTTATGGTTTTAATTTCAGCAATTACTCCGTATTCAGTGGTTAAATATGTTAAGTACAACTACAATGATGGGGCTGTACAATTGCATGAAGCATATTCCCCACTTAATAAAGAAACAGAGCGGATTGGTATAAGGATTATGGAAATATTAAATAATGATGGAATTCAAACGTTAGACGAAACTATTCTTAATCTTGTAGTGCCAAATATTTCATTAGAGTTAAAAGAGGAAGATGTTACAATATTTAATTGTCTTTTTGAGGATAGTTATTGAGTTGTTAAACCTTGATCGGCTTCGTGTCTTTCAAGGTTTTCCCTTTTTTTGGATGGATAGCTCAACAATTAATAGTAGGAGCGGCTAAAGGCGATAACAAGAATCAATGGAATTCAATTTTCTATGCGAGGAAAGACCAAGAGGTAAGCCCTGATATGCGTCCATGAGAAGGCTTGTAAACATTATCTACAGCATGATGAAGATAAGACAGAGTATCGGGCGGCAAGTCTAACAGAGCGTCAAGCAAGCTGATATAATGGTGGTAATTGGTAACTCAGTTGCCACCTTCTTTATCCCTAAGTTTAAGATTACAACTTAGGGAATGGGTAATCGTCCATCAAATCTCACCCCTGAAGGAGCAGGCCGAAATGGAGCGTTTAGAGAGACAAAAAGAAATAGTGGTATTCCAGTATCTCAGCAGCCGGAAAAAGTAACCCTTGCAGTTTGATAGGGGGATATATAAATGAATAAAACCACCAAAATGAAAATATTTGGGATAGCGTTGATGTTTTCATTTTTTATAGTAACTTATCCGTTTACAATAAAAGAGGAAAAAAGCTTCAAAAAGAAATTGATCAATTAACCCCTTATCCTAATTCATATTATTTAAATAGTGTTGTTATAAATAAGGTAACTAATATAGCATTTGCTAAAGCATATTCTTCAAATGATAAATTTGAAGATATTAACAATTACTATAGTTTGCAACTGAATGAATTTGGATGGAGATTGATAGAACATGAAAAAAAAAGATGAAGCTTATATGTATGGAGTTTTTTTGAATGAAGATTATAGGTATGAAGCTTATAGCTATGAAAAAGATAACTTATGTATTTCAATAATAAATGGAAAAATTAATGATTCTTACTATGATTATGAAATATTTATTGGAGGAGGTCTATGGAACCCGAATTCTTGTAAATAGTGTTAATTTATGTAAAGATTATCAGGCTACCAATCATAAATAGGTAGCCTGATAATTTTATAGTTTTATAAAAAACTTGATAATGTACAATTGAGAGAATACTATTACATGGTAAGCGTCAAACTATCCCCACATGGTTTGGCGCTTTTTTATATGCGATAATCTTCTAAAGATCAAATTTTGCGGAGGTTTTGCGATGAATAAATCTGAACTAAGAATTGAATGGGAACAAAGGAT
>DUSF01000004.1 GCA_012842745.1 Bacillus sp. (in: firmicutes)
GGTTTGATTGCTCAAAATTTTTACTGACTTGGTTGTTGGATTCTACTATCCAACCTTTTTTTTGCACGCTTGACATTTTGTTTAGTTTTCAAAGAACATTTTATTTCGCTTTGTTTTAGCGACATTTATTATAATATCAAACTATTTCGTAGAAGTCAATAGATTTTATTCTTTTATTTTAAAATCTAATAAATACCCCAGTCACAACAGCGACTTTTCAAGTATAACACTCCGACCCAAGAGAGTCAATATGAAATTGTGAACTTTTTTTGAAAACTTTAAGTATGCAACTGATATATTTTGGCAACGCTTTCATATAATTATGAATAAATCGTTACAACACTTACTACACGAAAACAAATATTGGGTAGCTACATAAATTAAGGAGGTATTTGAACTATGATTAAGAACATCATTAGTTTTATTATTCCGCTCTTTGGACTGTTAGTTTTAATTTTTTCATTTCACTTCCTTGATAAATATGCCGCAACACCTAATAATGAAGATGAAGCAAACCATAACGATAAGATTGAGTAACCAAGGCTAAGCCACAATCATTTTCGTGTCTAGCCTTTTTTCTTTGAGACCATTCTTAACGCCCTTCGCTTTACATTTTTAGCTTTTACAATTACAATAGTGATGATAGTTATGATTTTGGGGGCTTAGCTCAGTTGGGAGAGTGCAACACTGGCAGTGTTGAGGTCGCCGGTTCGAGCCCGGTAGTCTCCATCTTTTCTATAACGACAAAAAACTCTGTTAAAGTGATACTTATTGCTTAACAGAGTTTTTTCTTTATTAAATATTAAATATCAACTATTCCCGGTGGCTGATATTGGCTTCGGCTTATCTAATAAAAAGCCTTGGCAAATATCAATACCTAAATATTTAGCAATCGATAAATCCGTTTCCTGTTCAATTCCAACTAACACTACTTTTATATTGTAATTATGAGCATAGTTTATAAGCGATTTAATCATTTGCTGTTTAGGCTGTGAATTCGATAGATTTCGTGAAAAAAAGCGATCAAGTTTAATAAAATTCGGTTCGAGCTCGATAATCATATCAAGGGAAGACCAGCCTTTTCCAATATCATCAATAGCAATCAGATAGCCTAATTCCTTTAAGTGGGTAATCCTTTCTTTTAAAGCAGAAAGATTTTCTACATAATCAGTATTGACGATTTCAAATACAATATTATGTTTCGTGGATGCATATTGGATTGACATCTTGTTTATAAATTCAGGAAAATCAGGATGCAAAATCGTAGTTGGGAAGATATTTATGAATAAGAGATCTTTTAATGTATTTTCTTCGGAGTTGTAAGTTTTTAAAACCTTTTCAATTGACTTTGTTTCAAGCTCAAAAAGTTTATGAACTATTTTAGCTTGTCTAAAAATCATGTCTGCTTCTCCTATATGTGACCGCAGCAATATTTCTGCCCCAATTCTTGACCAGTCATTTGTGCTATATAAGGATTGCGAATAATGGTAAAAATCATCTTTTTCTATTAGTTGATGTATAGCTGACGTAGTAATCATTTTTACTGCCCTTTCTCTTTTAAAAGTTGGGATATCGTAATTATATATAAAGAAATTTTACGTCATATACTTGTATTATTCAAGTTAATCATGAACCTGGAATTCTATTTTTCTAATATCCTGAATGGCATGTTCCAATAAATTTAAAAGATTATGATCATGTAAAGTTTCAAATCTAACTTTAAAGTCTTGATAGATTTTATCAACAGCTGCCTCGAAATCTTGACGATTCGTGACATCATTTTTAACTTCCATCATGATTAATGTTAGTAATTTGTTACGTACATTCGAATAACTATCCAACTGCGCTCCTGCTTCGTCTGTTTCAACTGTTGTCGTTAATTTTTTACCTGTTTCGGAATTTATATATGTTATCTTTTGCTCGTTTATATATTCCCCCACTTTTTTACCCCCGTTTCTACGTTTTCCTTAATTATACAAATTTCATGTTCATTCTGAAAGGAAATCTTATTAGAAAAATATTCATTAGAAAAGCCGACTTAGTAGTCGGCTTTTACAATGTTCAAACTGTAACAATATTATCCTTTTTTTGTTCATCGTTTTTCTTATCTAAAAGTTCTTTTCCAGCAATGCCCGGATGGGTCATTTCAAACGGCTGCAAAATGGTATCAAGCTCCTCGGTTGTTAATACTCCTCTTTCGAGAACAATTTCCCTTACAGGTCGTCTAGAAGCAATCGCTTCCTTGGCAATTGAAGCTGCTGTTTCATAACCAACATGAGGGTTAATGGCCGTTATAATGCCTACACTATTATTTACATAATCTTGCATTTTTTCTTTATTAGCTGTTATCCCGCTTAGACAATGCTCACGGAACACTGTAAATACATTTGTCATCACCTTGATTGATTGTAATAAGTTAAAAATAACAACCGGCTCCATCACGTTCAATTCAAATTGTCCTGCTTCACATGCCATCGTAATCGTCAGATCATTACCTGCTACTTGGAATGCACTTTGATTTAAAACTTCCGCCATAACTGGATTTACCTTTCCCGGCATGATAGAAGATCCCGGTTGACGTGCTGGCAAGTTAATTTCTCCAAATCCACAACGTGGACCAGAAGTCATTATTCGGAAATCATTTGCTATCTTGGACATATTCATCATACAGATTTTCAAAGCAGCAGATACTTCAAGATAGCAATCTGTATTTTGCGTACCGTCTACAAGATTTTGAGCTCCTACTAACGGCTGCCCACTAAATTCGGCGAGGTAGCTCACAACTTTCTCTATATAATTCGGATCAGCATTCAAGCCAGTGCCTACGGCCGTCGCCCCCATATTTACTTCATATAAATTTTCGCGAGTTTTGCTAATGCGATTAATATCTCGTCTTAACACACGTGCATATGCTTCAAATTCTTGTCCTAAGCGAATTGGTACCGCATCCTGTAAATGTGTCCGGCCCATTTTAATGATATCATCAAATTCTTCAGCCTTTCTTAGGAACTCTGCATGTAAATCCTCCATAACAAGTAGAAGTTTATCTACTGTTGCAAGAGTGGAAAGATGTATAGCTGTTGGGAATGAATCATTTGTTGATTGTGCCATATTGACATGTGTATTAGGGCTAATTACTTTATAATTGCCTTTCTCTTCACCAATCATCTCTAATGCGCGGTTAGCGATGACTTCATTTGTATTCATATTAATCGATGTTCCCGCACCACCTTGGATTGGGTCAACAATAAACTCTCCATGTAATTTACCTTCGATAATTTCATCAGCAGCTTTAACGATTGCGTTCGCTATTTTCTCATCTAACTGACCAATGGCATTATTTGCAAGAGCTGAGCTTTTTTTAACAATCGCCATTGCTATAATTAATGCTTCGTCAATTTTGTATCCAGTGATTGGGAAGTTTTCAATTGCCCGCATTGTTTGAACCCCATAATAAGCATTCACTGGTACTGACTTCTCACCAAGAAAATCTTTTTCCACCCTAAATTGTCCATTATTATTCATAGTAGTTCCTCTCCCTTAGTACGATAAAATAAGCCAACAATCAAGCTGTAAATTTCTTGGAAGCTATTTCACCTTCATTATACTCGTTTTTTTTTTTTATTCTAGGTATATTATTAAGTTTTAAATTTTCGATTATTACGGATAATTATCAATATTTAAAGAACAAACGTACGAATCAGTATGCCAATCGAAATTGCAGCAACGACAGTTGGATAATTCGGGATAAAGAAGTATCAGTTTACCGCCGGAAACACCGCTATTAGGAGCGAAGGTAGACAAAAGAAAAAAATTCAAAGATTTTTCAAAAAATATGTGATATTATTAACTCCTTTACCTATTCCTTTTCAATATAATAATAGTTATACAGTAATATGACGAAAGTTCTTCTTAGAGGTGAGTAGGTTGATTCGAAAATTATCTAACCGTGAATTAGTTTGTCAAATTGAAAGTATTTTAAAAGTGCAGAAGAAAAATAGGGATTTTTTTAATAATGAAAAGATTGAAGATATTTATTTTGAGTTAATTCAAGAGGAAAAGACAAGAATTGAACGTGGACTTCGAAGCAGCTTAGAACTTTTATTATTGACCGTTTTAATAAAATCAAAATTATATTTTATTAGTTTTAAAAAGACTTTAAAAGTGCTCGAAAAAAACTAGAAAGCGGGGTAGGAAGCAAGAGAACTGGCGAGACCACTGAAAAAATTGAGCCATTTCAAACTCATTGTCCTAGAATCACTTTTATTGTCCAATAAGAGTCATTTATTGTCGAGTTTAGGCAACTTATTGTCCGTCCTAGGCCATTTATTGTCCGATTACCATATATTTGAAATATATATGGATTATGAAAGCTACTTTTTCAGTGGTCTCGAACCGTCCCCTGCTTTCTAAAATATTCAAAACTTTAAAAGGAAACGTGAGATTCATCACGATATTTATCCTATATAAACAGTAAAATAGGTAGAAAGGCAAGTTGGAATTGGAGGGGGATGTTGATGAAATGGATGTTTGCTCCAGGAATCTACTTAATAAATAAGTTTAAATATTCAGGGAAATTTGCTATTCTGGCTTTTATTGTTCTCGTCCCATTAATATTGCTTTCCTATTTTTTACTTATGGAAATTAATAATGATATTCACGATGCACAGGATGCAGTAGATGGTGCCAACTATAATAATGAACTAAAAACTTTTTTACAATATATGCAGCAACACCGTGGGATGTCTTCAGGCTATTTGAATGGTGACCAAACTTTTAAAGCGCTGATTGAAGAAAAGCAAAAACAGCTTACAAATGAAATAACAAAAATTGATCAAATTGATAAAGTTGTTGGAACGAAGTTCGATACAACAACGCAATGGACAGAACTCAAAAATAAATGGAACACAATTAATAGTGACGTTTTTTCAATGAAAGCACAAGAAAGCTTTAATGCCCATACGGAAATTACGATTGGAACGCTTGAATTGATTAAAGATACTGCAGATGCCTCTAAGCTTACAGTTACTCCACTTATTGAAGCGAGTTATTTAAGGGAATCGACTATTAATCAATTACCACTGTTAACTGAAACAATGGGGAAAGCACGAGCTAATGGGCTAACAGTTGCGAACAAAAAAGCACTAACTAATGACGAAAGAGTTCAACTTATTTCCTATATGAGCTCTATTCGCGAAACGTCCCAAAATTTAGAACGTGCTTATGAAATAATCCATCTAGAAAATCCAACTATTGGGAAAGAGTTAGAAAAAACATTTCAAGCTGCGAAGCAGGAAACAACAGCATTTCTTAATGTTTTTGAAAATAGAATTATTAAAACAATCGATATTGAAGGCCAGCAGTTTTTTGAGTTAGCAACGAAGTCAATTGATGCAAATTTTGCTTTATATAACCATGAAACACAACTACTAAACGGGCTTTTACTAGAGCGAGTTAATCAATTAGAGACGAAAAAACTGCTTCTAGCTACTGTAGTAGTCGCTTTATTTCTTATTGCAGGTTACTTAGTCATTTCGTTTTTTATATCTGTAAAAGAAACAGTTAATAATTTAGTAGCAACCTCTAGCGAGATGGCTAAAGGGAATTTAACAATTAGGACAAGGATAAAGTCACAAGATGAATTACGATTAGTTGGGAATGCTTTTAACCATATGGCTGACTCTTTTTCAGTCATGATTAAAAAGAGTCAGGAAGCAGTAGAGCAATTGGCTAGTTCTTCAGAACAGCTGTCAGCTAGCGCAGATGAGACAGAACAGACAGCTATGCAAATTGCCACTACAATTAATGGTGTTGCCTCTGGTGCAACACAACAATCTGATCAAGTAAGCAATATGTTAGAAATGATAATAGACACTAAATCACAAGTTGATATTGGTAATGAGAAGGTAACAGAAACATTGAAACAAGCACATGCATCAACAATATTTGCCAGCGATGGAAATGCAGCTATTTCAGAGGCTATTAGCCGTTTAGGTGATGTAACAAGAACGGTCCAATTTGCGACAGATTCAATCCAAAAGCTAGGGAAAAGGTCAGATGAAATCGGCGGCATAATTAAAGTAATTACGGACATTTCTGAACAAACGAATTTATTAGCGCTTAATGCAGCTATTGAAGCAGCTAGAGCGGGAGAGCAAGGAAAAGGATTTGCCGTTGTTGCTGCAGAGGTAAGAAAATTAGCGGAACAATCGAATATGGCGGCAAGTCGAATCATACAATTAATTGAGTCAATTCAATCAGAGACATCGGTAACAGTGAGGACGATGGAAAGTAATTTAACAGCTGTTCAAGGACAGGTTAATATTATTCAAAAAGGTGGAGATTCTCTTAAAGAAATCGTCCAAAATGTAGAAGAAACAGAAGTAAGTGTCCAAGAGCTTCAGCAAGTATTATTTACACTAGGGAAAATTGCCGATAAAGTATTAAAATCTGTACAAACTGTAGCGACGATTACTGAAGATACAGCAGCTTCTGCGGAAGAAGTGGCTGCTTCTGCTGAGGAACAATCGGCAACCGTTGAAGAAATGTCATCCAGTTCACTAGCCTTGGCTAAATTAGCGGAGGAACTTCAAAGTGAAATTAGAAGATTCCAAGTATAAGAGGTGAAGATTTATGGGAATCCAAAATTTTAATTTGATGGTTGATTGTCCATCTATGAACACTTACCTTCCGTTTTTGCAAAAACTTAGTAGAGAAGCGTTGCAGCATTTGGAGGAAGATGTTCAAACAAAAATTTGCTTTGCTGTTAATGAAGGGTTAATTAATGCTTTAAGGTACTCCGACGACGAAGCCAATATGACATTTGCAATTAACAAGAATAATGATTATATCGAGTTTATTATAAAAAACTATGGTGAAGAAATTTCAAATCTAGTACTTGAAGATATAACTTCTCGCTCGTTTGATGACATATTGTGGGAGGAAAATGGAAGAGGTTTCTTAATTATTAATGAAATTATAGATGAGTGGTCGTTTTGCAGGGATGAGAAAGGCAGGAATGTTTTGAATATGAAAATGAACATGACTGGAGAAAAAATATATGTTTGACAAGAACAAGGTTGAAATCAAATCGGACATGATTCACGGCTTTCAAAGAATTATATTCTCTGGGTCTCTCCTTTACGGCGAAACGGAAAGAATAAGAGAACAAGTATTTTCGCTGCTTTTAGATTGTGACGGCTATATTATTGATTTACAAAATGTCGATTTCATTGATAGTACAGGGTTTGGAATATTGGTTAGTATTGCCAGGAAATTAAAGAATAGCCAAAATCGCATGGTCGTGATCATTAACAACAAATCCATTTTACAACTATTTAACATTACGAAATTAACATTAATCTTCCCAGTTGTTCAGACGAAGGAAGAAGCCGTTACATTTTTACTAGAAGATATGCACGATTCGCCGAAGCTATCTATTGATGATTATTAAAAGGAAGCAGGGGCCGGTTCAAGACCACTGAAAAAGTAGCTTTCATAATCCATATATATTTCAAATATATGGTAATCGGACAATAAATGGCCTAGGGCGGACAATAAGTTGCCTAAACTCGACAATAAATGACTCTTATTGGACAATAAAAGTGATTCTAGGACAATAAGTTTGAAATGGCTCAATTTTTTCAGTGATCTCGGACGGTTCTCTTGCTTACTCCAGAGAATCGTCCCCCGCTTCCTATAGTTTATTAATTTTAATGTCTAAAGTACCCACCTGTGAAACTAATAATTCTTCGTATTTCTTTTCCGCTAGCATGTTGACCTCTTTTAATTCGGCCTTTGGATTTGCTTTCTTCACGTTGTTAATCACATCTTGCTGCACCTTCGAAACTAACACAATTGCCTGTTGTTGCTTTTCTTGAATAGCCCAAAATTTTTCTTCGCCGTACTCTTTAATCATTTTTTGGGCAACAGGGCTATTCCGATATGAATTTCTCGTTTCGTTTAACTTTGCAAATATTTCATCATCAGATGCTTTATGGCCTTTTTCTTCAGATAATAAAGCCATTGCACGTAGCCTAATAATTTGTGTTAACAATGTATTTTTGTTTTTAAGGGATGCTTCTTGTGCATCCCAATACTTCATTGCTTGTTCTAAATCTTTCCCATTATATTTTGCATTATCAGCTTCACGGTACATTTCGATTTGAATTTTATTAATTAACTCATAAAATTCCAAATCCTCAATACTAATCTTTTCACCGTTTACAGTGGCCACAACGTCCGCTGGCAATTCAGTAGCTGCTGTTTTGCCTTCTTCAACAGTAAATGTAACCATCTTTTCTTTTGTATCTTTTCCGTTTGTAATTGTCAATAACGCCTGCCAATCGCCACCCATTGGTAGATGTACATCTCCACCGTAAACACCTTCACCTTGTTCTTTTAGATTTACTTGAAGGGAGCCATGGTCCATCTTTTCCATTTCAAAGCTGGCCTTTACCTCTAGCCCTGTAGCAAGCTTTTCACCTTCTGTGATTTTGAACGATACTTTTGATGCTGAATCTGGCATGAACACTGGTGTGTCTACTAGTTCGACATTATAGCTACTATTGCCGCAACTAGAAAGTACAAATAATCCCATCAAGAATGTTAGTAGTTTTTTCATGCAAGTGCTCCTTCATTTAATATTTTTGTTTCAAAATCACCAACTGTATACTTTTCCATCTTCCCATCCTTTAAATAGGCAACATGGGAGCAAATTTGGTTGATTTCATCAATATGATGTGATGACAGTAAGATTGTTTTATCCTTTAAAGATTTTAAAATTGATAAAATCTCAATTCTGCCAATCGGATCGAGTCCACTTGTCGGCTCATCTAAAATTAACAGTTCTGTATCAAAATAAAGCATGACAGCTAAACCAAGTCGCTGCAACATCCCCTTTGAATAGCCTGAAACTTGCTCTTTGCGATCATCCCAAAGACGAACAAGCTGCAATTTTTCCGCTAATTTTTCCTCATCAACATTGCCGTTTTCTAAAGAAGCAAAAAAGCGGATATTTTCTTCACCTGTAAGATTAGGATATAATTGAAACTTCTCAGGCAAATAAGAGACTGTTTTCTTCCATCCATTTTTTTGAACGGGAATGCCATTCAAATGAATCGTTCCTGTTTTCAACGGTAATAAATCTAACATTAAATGAATAAGCGTCGATTTCCCAGCACCATTTCGTCCTACTAACGCACATAATTCATTTTTTTCAACGACTAGGTTTACCGAATCAAGCACCTTTTTTTTCTGATAGGAATGGGATACATCATGAATCTCAATCATATTCTTTCACCCTTTCGTTTTAATAGAATGCTAAGCACGAAAGATAGAACGACCCAAATAACAACATCAATTACTAAAAACAATACTGGTGACGCCCAGACCATTTTTTCCATTAGTCGTGACATATGGTCTAACGAAAAAACTCCTAAAGATGTTTCTAAATAAAAAGGAATCGTATGAATTGGGTCTAAAAAGAAAAAGACCGAAAATACTTGGACATTATCATAGTTTACTGTTGGCAATAAATATAGGAATAATAAATCTGCTAAATAGACGAATAAAAACCATGTAAAGATATTAGCACCTATTAGTTGCATCCTTGTATTACAAATGCTACCTAAAAATAAGCCAATTTGATTAAAAATAATAAGCAAGAATATGATTGAAAGTAGAAAAGCTATAAAAAAGCTTACATTGAAATAGAAGAAAAACTTCATTACAACTGCAAAGACAATATACCAAGCAACAAAAACACCTAATATAACAGCTTGAACAGCCATGCTTTTCTTAAATAAAAAGCTTTGAAACGACTCCTGCTTCGTTGTTAATATCATTAAAGTTTTTAGTTCTTTTTCTTGAATAATAGAAAAAGAAGCAATAAATATACTTAATAGCGGTAATATAAAAACATTCATTTCGAATAAAGATAAGAGAAAAACAGTAAAACCCTGCTCAGATGGCAATGAACGTGCTTCTAGTAGAATAAAGAATGATAAAAGAATAATCATCGCTAGTGCCAGCCATATGCCTTTACCTCTCGATTGTTCCTTCCATTCCTTCCAAATATAATTCATTGTGCTCTTCTCCTTTGTTTTCTCCAATAAACATTTCCTGCAATCAATAAAAGTAATATTAAAGTAATATACATATAGCTAGTGCCCATTGTTGTTCCGTTATCAATTAATGGATATTGGTCGGTAACCATCACTTCTTGTTTATTTAATACTTCATTCATTTTTTCGTATATTTTGATGGCAGGGCTGTTTAAAAACAAATAGGCTAATTCATTATCTTCTACTAATTTATATAGTGAAGATTTATACTCAATAGGATAATCGCCAATTCCATTTTGATCTAAATCAAGTACCGGATTCGTACTACCCCAATAATTTCCGCGTTCACCTTCAAACCATTGGTTGTTATCTTTTCCACCAAGCGCTAACACAGCTGCAATATTATTCGTGAATTTATTGCCGCTAAATACTTGGTCTGCGGATGAAGCCCATACTTCAATACCAATTTGGTTTTGCAAAAATTCATTATCACTTACGATTGCTTTTAGTGATTGATCCATGTAAATGCCACGTTGGTTTTGAAAAAACAGATTATTTGTGATCACTGTGTCATCACTTGATAATAAAAGCAATCCATAGGAACGTGTCCCTTGATTCAATGTAAACTGATTATCTTCTAAAATTGTTCCTCTTGACTCCATGATGGCTGCGCCACCAGTATTAAACGTAAAGATATTTCTGTAAAATTCATTTTGATTCGAATACATATAATGAAGACCATACCGAGTATGGTGAATTTCATTACCCTTGGAAATATTTCCCATTGAATAGTCAAAGAAAATTCCATCACGCGTTCCATCAATATAATTATTGATAAGTTCATTATCATTTGAATAATAAAGCTGGATGCCATTGCCTTGGCCGGCTATTTCGCCATTTTGTCTGCCAATAACAGTGACATTCTTGACGATATTATTGTGGGATTGACTTAAATAAATACCATGGAAACAATCGATTGTTTTAATTCCATCGACAATATTTCCATCTTTCATAAGTTTAACGCCTGCGTATTCCTCACCAGAATTACGGTCTTGACCGCTATTTGTTACAGTAAAATTTTTCAATGTCACATTGGAGGCTTTAACAGTAATGACGTTCCCTTTTCCTTCACCTCTTACAACTGTTTTTTCCGTGCCAATGATAGTAATTGGCGAAGAAATAGTAATATTGCCTTCATATGTTTTTCCTTCAAGCTGAAGTGTCCCATTCGCAGGCGTTTGGTCAATTAAGCTCTGCAATGACTCGTCTGCAATTGCAATACTACTAATTCCTAGCATAGCAAACACAGCAATAACAAAGGCTTGGATTTTCACCATAAATGGTGAAATCCATAGTCTTTTGCAATTGTTTTGCACCTTACGAATCCTCATTTTACTCTATCCTTCCAAAGTGGAATAATCATTAGAATAAATGCAATGCCAATCATAAAAAATCCAGTTGAGAAGTAACTATGAGTAACAAAATTCGCAATCGTATTTTCCCCAATGATAGGTGGAACAAATGGTGGTACTTTGATTGGAGCCATAGGGTCTAAATTTGTTCCATAGCTTTTCAACCAACGATGAATATCGTATATACCTAATCCCCCGCCTACGATGAATAAACTAATTAACCCTATCAATAGCTTTTTGTTACGCATAACTCCAACAACGAATGTTAATAAAGCCAGTCCGCCAATAAGATAAGAAAGATATCCTAGTTCTGGAAAGTTCTCTTCACTAAATTCTGGCATACCAATATAATGATTTAAACCATTAATAATTGCAACATCGTTTGCATCTTCCAATTTATACGGATAAACAATGATATCTAGTCCTTCAGGATATTGTGGTGCAAAAAACCTCATCCCCCACCATGGAAAGAAAATGGAGGTAACAAACAACCCTGCTGCAATAATTAATAAAATCATCGAAGGTACTGATAGTTTCTTGGTCATACCTATCACCCCATATTAAGTATTAAAAAGAGGGGAGTACTTAATCGTACTCCCGTCTTTTGCTATTTTTTTGGTTTAACTAATAAGTAGCCAGTCATTTCTTGGTGTAAAGCAGAACAGAAGTTAGAACAATATATCGGATATGTGCCTGCTTTATTAGCCTTAAATTTGATTGTTTCCGTTTGCCCTGGCTGTACTTCAAAGTTCGTGTCGTATTTGTTAATTGCAAAGCCATGTGTGATATCTTGGTCAAAGTCGATATTTGTTAAATGAATTGTTACTTCATCACCTTCATTGACTTCAATTACGTCTGGACGTTGTGCTTTTGCATCAAAGATAAACCTTGAGCGCATCGCAATACCGTACACATCCACCTTATTGCCATTACGTTCAATTCTTGTTTGATCTTGGCTATATACAGCATCTGGATTTGACGGGTCTTTATCATAGACCGTAATTGTTTTAATCTTATCAGCTTTAATCATTTGTGCATAGTGTGGTTCTGGGTTTACTGGTGCTGATTGAATAATTTCCATCTTAGGTCCAGTTAAGTCGATTAATTGCATTGATTCTGGATGTGAAGGACCAACTGATAAGTAAGAATCCTTCGCAATTTTGTTTAAGGCGATAATATACTTACCATGCGGTGACGCTGAGTCACCTTCCGCTGCAACTGAGTGACCTGGTGAATATTGTACAGGAACACGGTCTAAAGTTTCACCAGTATTTGGATCCCATTTCACGATTTCTGAAGAAATGAACATTGTTGTATATGCCATTCCTTTGTCATCAAATTGAGTATGAAGTGGTCCAAGAGCATTTTCCGGGTTTACTTCTCTTTCCATTACTGATTCATAGTTTAAGACAGGCATACCATACTTTTCGTCAGAAAAATCTTTGTTTTCAATCGCTTTAAACGCTTTTTCAAATGAAAATACTGTCATTGCTGGTGCTAGTTTACCCGATGCGATAAATCTTGTACCATCTGGTGTTACGTCAACACCGTGCGGAGATTTAGCAACTGGTACTAAGTAAATGCCGCCTTTATGCTTGTCAGGGAAGATTACTTTTTGACCATTTACATCTTCATATTGACCGTCAGCCACCATTTTCTCCAGCTCTTTCCAGTTAAATAACACGATAAAATCACGGTCTGCTTGAGACGCATTAATTTCCAAAGTAGTTGTTGCTTCCTCAGTGTTATAAGTTGTAATTACACCCCAGCCATGCGAAGGACCTTTACCAGCATCTGATAAGTCATAGCTCCATGGTGGAAGTGCCACTTGCCAAGATACTCCAAGTTTCACATTCTGCTCATCAAATTGAACAGCACTCATAACGCCATAATATTTTTCGCTGTACTCATCTAATGATGCATACTCACTGCCTAATGGCACTGAGAAACGAGTTGGCAAGAACATGTATTCTGTATTTTCGGTAACGAACGCAGCACAGTGCGGTCCACTCGTATTTGGTACATTAATAATATCTTTTACTGTAAATGTTTTTAAATCCATGACAGCTGCACGACTATTTGCTACGTCTGTTGCAAACATCCATTTGCCGTCGTATATACCTTTTGTTTCAGAAAATGCTGGGTGATGAAGGTCACCCCATGTATATTCACCCATCAGTTTTTTTGATTCTTCAGACCAGCCGTAACCTGTTGCTGAGTCTTGCGAGAACACTGGTACTGTACGAATATGTCTCATCGATGGAACGCCGTAAATGAACATTTGACCTGAGTGTCCACCAGATGCAAATAAATAGTACTCATCATGTTCCCCAAACGGTACATAAACCTTTTCAGCGTTAGATTTTGTTGTTGAAGATGTATTCGCAACTGACCTTGGTCCAACATCAGTCTGTGCGAAGAAAACAGTTGATGCTAATACACCTGCAACTAACCCTGTTATCGCGGGAATAATGCCTTTCTTCATAAAACGCACCTCCTATTATTTTTCATTAGCTATTTTTAATGCTTCGACAATCTTATTTATTTCATCATCAGACAATGGGTTGCCGCCAATAACAGATGCCATAACCGCAGAAGTCGGCTCTTTTAAGAACTCAGCAATTGGCTTACCGTGCTTACCTTCAACATTTTCATATGCATGTGATAAGTCTGGACCTGTTGCACCTCCAGTGACACCTAGCTTTTCTATTGAATGGCAGGCAATACAACCTTTTTGATTAAATATTTCACCCTCTGGAGATGCTGTTGCTTCTGGTGTAGGTGCTGGCTCTGTCTGATCTGCGCCTTGAGTTCCTTGTGACTGTTCAGTAACCCCAGGTGATGCACTATCCTTAGGAGCCTTTGATTGACTAAATAAATAACCACCGCCGAAGCCTACTAATGCGAAAACTAAAAATATGATAATTGCATTTTTCATACCGTCCCCCCCCTTCAAGTTTTTTCTTGATTACGACTCTATCTTAATTGTACTTACACTAAAAAAACGTGATTAATATCACATATTCACCAAAATTTCACAATCCTCCTTTATTTTTTCACAATTTCTTCACATTTTTGATAAAAACTTCATAGTTTTTACACAAAAAAACTAGTCCCCATTTGGAAACTAGTAAGCAATTTATCCATTATTTTGTCAGAGCTTTTAAATCAGCAATAATTTCATCGTACTGAACTTGTAATCCGTTGTAACCTTTGACAATGATGCCATCTTCGTTTATTAAAAATATTTTTGTATCATGAGTAAATTGATCTGTGCCTGGTTCTGCTTCCGCTAATGTTTTAAAGGATTTAGCAATTCTTTTTATATCTTCTCCCGTATATCCCGTGAGAAATTGCCAGTTCGAAAGATCAGCCTCAAATTTACTTGCAAATTCTTTTAACGCTTCTGGTGTATCTCTTTCAGGGTCAACGCTGAATGAGACAATGTCAACATCTTTAATCTTTGCCTCAGCCATTTGTCGCTGCAATCTCGCCATATTAGCTGTCATTGGTGGGCAAACGCTATTACAGTTTGTAAAGACAAAATTCGCAAGCCAGATTTTGCCTTTCATATCCGAGGGGCCAAATTTTTCATTATCTTGATTTATCGCAGAGAAGTCAGCCATCGGCCAATCATATTTCGCTTGAAATTTAGGCTGGTTACATGCCGTTACTACTAGTAAAGAAAATACTAATAACAAAATTCCAATCTGAGTGCGCCGCTTATTCAAATTCATCGTATTCCCCCAACTTTTATTTTATTTTACTTACGCAATAATACTATCAAAATTTCGGAAAATTTAATAGTCACTCGGACATGTTGGCCTAAAGTTCATTCTACCCCGTTACTAAAATACTAATTTTAATTAGAAGCATAGAAAGACTTGCCAGTATATAGTAGAATAACCATATAATCATTTAAAGGGGGGAGATGTCGCAAGCTATGACAAAAAAAATTATACTATTATTTATCTTAACTCTATTTCTAGTTCCATTACCTACGAATGCTGAGCATGTTTATAACGACGAAGATGGTTATCATTATTTCTTTGACAAGTCAAGCGGCTTTTATATCCGCTTGGAAAATCCAAGAGAGAATAACATTAGTACAAATGTCATCGACGAATTAACTTTTACCGTTCTATGGTATGACAAAAAAAACAGCCAGCCAAACTTTAGAAATAGACGAGTTGCATTTGATTATTTCACACTAAATACAAAAGCAAAGCATTTAAAAATTACGAAAGACCGATACGACCATGTTTACACTATTCATTCCTTGGACCTAAATCTTAAAGATACAAAAACAGGCGTCAAAATTCCAATCGAAATTAAAAATGATGACCCAAAGGACACTTCCTACAGTAATTATCGAGGGGAAAACGGTAAAATTGATATTGAGTTAAACTATTATAATGTCGACCATTCCCAAGCAAAATATTACACTGATTTTAAAGCTGGCACAGACATGAAAATGTTCGAAAATAAATTAATGCTGCGCTTCCCTAAAGGGGCCTATATTTCCGATAGTGTTACAGCTGCTAGAAGTTCATTTAAATCGGTTTTGCTTGACCAAAGAATTGTCGTCGATGTCAAAGAAAAGCCATATCCCTCAGATGACTATGTATTTTTAAGCCAACAATTTATTATTGATGATGCTTCTAGAAGCGCCAATGCTAAGCCTAGTACATGGGGTGATATTACGCTTTCCTATGAGGGGTCCGTACCAAAAGCTATGGAGGGCTATAACCTTGCAGTGCTAAAAAATTATTACGGCAAGTGGGTTCCAATTGGCGGAGTCGTAAACAGTGCAAATAAAACCGTGACCGCTGTTTTCGATGATTTTGGTACATATGCAATCGGCTTAGTCTATAAAGATTATGGAGTTAAGCAGAATTGGGCAAAAAAGGAGATTTTAGGTCTAGCATATAAAGGTGTTATTCAACCTGAAATTAACTTCAGGGATTCCATCTTATTATCTAATCTAAATAATCCTATTGATAGATTTACTTATACTGTTATTTTGTCTAAAGCTCTTGGATTTCAGCCAATGGACTATACCGGTGTCTTTTCAGATGTAAGTGAACTAGATTACGGGCAAAATGAGTTAGGTTATTTAATGGCAGGTGTCATGAATGGGCTTGTATTTGGAAAGGAAGCAAACGTTCCTGGGTATACAGTTATGGAGCCTACGAAAACACTAACGCGTGAAGAGGCAGTGACATTTCTTGCAAGGGCGATAAACCTAAGTTCAAATCAAGGAAAGGGAAAGACTAAAACAAAAACTACGAAAAATAAAAAAGGTGCTGCCGATTCTAATACTCCTAAAGCTCAGCTCAAAGGCGTATATAAAGATGCCAACAAAATATCTGATTGGGCCGCAGATGCTGTATTGCAAGCAACTAATGAAAAGTTAGTGGATGTACAAGGAGGATATTTCAATCCACAAGCGAAACTAACGAATGCGGAAGCAATGTCGATGGTTTACAAATTAATGGAGGCAAAAAGACTAAAATAGTAGCTGGAAGGTGAAACTATTTTATGTTGTAAATCGTCTATTTAAAAGAAAACTAATCATAACAATAAAGGAGATTGTATTATAATGAAAAACTGGAAAAAACCACTTAGCATTTTATCAACAACCGCCCTTTTATCTGGAGTACTATTCACTGCAAGTACTGATGCAGCATCAACTATTAAAAAAGTTGATGCACACTATAAAAATATTAAAATCGTTAATAACAGCGAAGAGATTAAAGTTGATCCGCTGACAGAACCGTTTATTTTAAATGGTGTAACGTACATTCCACTTAGAATGATGGGAGAATTGTATAACAAAAATGTTCAATGGAATGGCACTACAAATACGGTTACGGTTACAGATAAAGCACCGGCTGTTAACCAAAACCAAGCAACAATCGATGTTCTCAATGCCCAAATTAGTGTTAAAGATGCACAAATTAAATCTAAAGATACACAAATCGCCCAGCTCCAAGCAGAAATAAATAAATTAAAAGAGGAGCAAAAAAATCAAAAAGATGAAAAGAATCAGAAAGATAGAAGCTTTAGTGATTTAGAAAGGCAGCTAAACAAAGACTATGATGATTATTATCGTGACCTCAGGAATGTTGACATTACATTAAGCGGCGATTCGAAAAAAACAACCGTCCGGATTGATGTAAACTCAAGCGACTGGAACAATCTCACTAGCACTAAGAAAAAGGACTTCCTTCAAGACATCATTGATGATATTGTAGCTGAATACAAAAATACTACTATTACAGGCACTATAAGAGATACTAGAAATGGGAATCAATTATCTACTTTTGATACTGATTCAAGAAATAATTTGAGACTTACTGAAGGAAAAAGCCTTTATGATTTAGAAAATCAATTAAATAGAGAGTATCGTAATAATAGGGATGTTTCAAATATTGATATTATACTAGATGGCAATAAAGATAGAGTTAAATTAACAATTGAAGTGAACGCTACCGATTGGAGTAAACTAAGTTCTAGGGATAAGTCAAAATTCCTGCAAGACATAGCAGACGATATTTTTTATGAATATAGAAATGCGCTTATCGATGGTGTGATAGAGGATTACAGCAACGGAAAACGATTAAACACATTTTATGCTGATGGCGATGGATCAGGGAAAGCGGTCATCAATTAATTTCATAGTAAGCAATAAAGGGACTAGTCAAATCATAATGACTGTCCCTTTTTAATAATTACTTCGTTTTAAATGTTTTGATGTTTTCTTGCAAATCTTTCGCAAGCTTGCTCAACGTTCCTGTAGCGCTGGAAACTTCTTGAATGGATGCGAGCTGTTCATGAATATCCGATTTCATCGCCTCTGTTTCATCTGAAGATGCTTTTGCTTGCTTTGACATTTCATCAACCGCAGCGAAAATTTCTTCCGAGCTTGCTGAGAGTTGTTCAGACGCAGCAGATACCTCCTGTATCTGTGCAGACACGCTTTGAATGGAGGATACTATTCTTTGGAAGGATGCTACAGCTTGATTCAACACATCTTCACCAGTTGAAACTTCTTTGGAAACTTTCCCCATTCCCTCGATACCTTCTTCTGTCTCCTCTTGAATTTCATTTAAGACTCCAACGATTTTAATAGCTGATTGTTTAGACTCTTCGGCAAGTTTTTTTACTTCTGATGCTACAACAGCAAATCCCTTGCCATGCTCTCCTGCACGAGCCGCTTCAATCGCGGCGTTAAGTGCCAATAAATTTGTTTGTTCAGAAAGCTCAGTAATCGCACCAATGATCGTGCCTATTTCTTTAGTCCTTGTTCCTAAGTTTTGAACGATACCTGTTAAATTGTTTACAGATTCGGTAATCGACCTCATTTGGGTAATTGCTTTTTGAATAGCCTGATTTCCTTGGTCAGCCTCTTTTGAAGTATCGGCAGAATTCTCTGAAACGATTGATGCTGACTGTGCAATGCGCTGAATACCAACCGCTGCCTCTTCAACAGCTGTCGCTGTTTCTCCAGTTACTTGAGCCGTGCTTGTAGACGATGAGGCAATATTGTCAACGGATGTCACTAATTCCTCAATGTTCCCTCTTGCTTCCTCCATATTATGAAACAGTTGTGTCGATGAAACCGCCACTTTTTCTGAATTTATCCGCACTTGTTCTACTAAATTTTTCAAATTATGCTTCATTGTATTAAAAGAATTTGCTAAATCTCCCACTTCATCTTTTACAGTAATGCGGATATCTTCTACCGTTAAATCGCCACTAGCAATTTCACTTACTTTACTAGAAACTAATTTGACAGGTTTGATCACTCTTGATTGTTGGAATATATAAATAACGATTGCCAATATAATAATAACAGCAATAATAATATAGGAAGCCATTATGTTTTTTTTGCTATGCCCAATTTGTTGTTCAGTTATTTCATTAAGTTTTTTAGCTACATTTTCTTCTAAACTAAAATATTGCTCCTTGATTGCTCTCCATTGAGGGGTTTCCTGTTCCTTTAACAAAATAATCGCTTCATCTATTTTTCCTGATGCAACAAGTTCAATAACTTGTTTTTGGAGTTCAATATCTTTCCTAGTTTCTACACCGATTGCTTGAATTTCGTCGGCCAATCCATAAGAGAATGCCAAACCTTCTAACACCTTCATATTATCATTACTATCTTGAATGGCCTTTTCAAAGTTCGTCTTAGCAGTTTCATCATTTGGATTCAAAATTACGTTACGAACAGCTTGTCCACGCTGCAAACCTAATGCATAAATGATTGTTGTTCGGTTTGAAAAATCAGTATGCTGCTTAGCAAATTTTTCAAGTTCAGTTGATGTATTCAGCAATGCTTGAAGTAAAAAAAACGTTGATGCCAATGATACTAGAACAAACAAAACTAAAAACAAACTCAACTTTGTCCCTAATTTAAGATTCATAAAACTACCTCCAACGTATTTCCAATATTCATTATATTTTTCAACTATTAAGCAAATGAAACCGCTTGGCACGGTTATCTAATTATACCATTACAGGTAGTACTTTCCATACATATAATATTTAAAAATTGAAAAATAAAAAATCGCCTGTATCTTTTTAGATAACAGACGATTTTAAAATACGGGTAAAATTAAGTTTACGCTCCGCACATTGACATCACTTTTCATTTTTTCACTCCTTACCGCAATTGTTAGTGAACCTCACTTAGCATCTTTTCAATTTGTTCATTTGTTAACCACTCGATAAATTGTTTAAAATCAATAATTCTTTCAATTCCATGCTTTTCGCAATTTTTAATATAGTTTGTATATGCCATTTGATACTTATCCATCATATATCTCCCTTTTCTGTTTATGTTGTATTATAACAGCGCTTGTTTGTTGTAACTTATTATATAACACAATAAATAAATGGTCAACGATATTTTCCAAATAATTTTGCCATTTTTATAATTGATTTTTTATTGTTCATAATAATAGGAATAAGACGAAATATGAAGAGGTGTTTAGTTTGCGGAGTCTTTTAGATCAATTTAGGAAAATGCATATTGTCATCCGCCTCTTAATGATTATTATCGGCGTTTTCATTGCTTTTGGTAGCGGCATCCACTTTATCGAACCGGAAAGCTTTCCTACTATTTTCGATGGAGTTTGGTGGGTGATTGTTACTACAGCAACGATTGGTTATGGTGATTTTGTTCCAAAAACCGTTTTGGGCCGAACGTTTGCCATTCTTATAATCTTAATCGGTGTAGCCTTTGTTACTTATTACATGGCTACTGTTGCTACGACTATTTTCAAAACATTAAATGCCTTACAAGAAGGCAGTGCTACTTATAAAGGAAAGGAGCATATGATTGTCATCGGTTGGAATGAAAAAGCAAAAAATACAATCCAACATCTTCTGTTAATAAATCCTAATATACATACCGTTTTAATTGATAATTCATTAAGTGAGAATCCGTTAGCAAATCGAAATGTCTATTTTGTAAAAGGAAATTCCACAAAAGACGAAACACTAAAACGGGCCAATATTGAAAAGGCTGGAACTGTATTAATTACGGCTGACCAGAATTTGAATGAACATGAAGCAGATATGCATTCAATCCTTACATTGCTTGCTGTAAAAGGGCTTAATCCGCTCATCTATTGTTTAGTTGAAATATTAACACATGAACAGGTTAATAATGCACAACGGGCAGGGGCTGATGAATTAGTGGAAACATATTTATTATCAAGTAGTATTATGGTGAACAGCATCCATTCCCATGGATTATCTACACCGATTCAGTCATTATTAAATCTAACAAAAGAAAGACGCATCGCCATGATCACAGCAACAGATGAACTTGTGAATCAAACATTCGCCATGGCTGTTGCCTTTTTAATAAAGCAAGGAGTGCTATTAATTGGCATAAAAAAAGGAGAAGAGTTTTTTATATACCCTTCTCCATCAATCAGAATTGAACAAAAAGATGATTTACTAGTTATCGTTCAATAAACGTTTTTCTAATTCGGCTTTTTCCTTTTCAAAGCCTGGTTTTCCTAATAAGGCAAACATATTTTTCTTATACGCTTCTACCCCAGGCTGGTCAAATGGATTGACACCTAACAGATAGCCACTCATCGCACAAGCTTTTTCAAAGAAATAAACGAGATAGCCAAATGTAAATGGATTGACTTCCGGAACCGTAATAATTACATTAGGTACATTTCCGTCAGTATGAGCTAATAGTGTTCCTTGGAACGCTTTTTTATTAACAAAGTCCATCGTTTTTCCAGCTAAATAATTAAGCCCATCTAAATCCTTTTCTTCCTTCTCGATTTCGATTTGATGTTCAGACTTTTCTATATATAGTACCGTTTCAAATAAATCACGCCGGCCCTCTTGGACATATTGTCCTAATGAATGTAAGTCCGTTGAAAAATTAGCTGAAGCAGGGAAAATTCCTTTTTGATTTTTTCCTTCACTTTCGCCAAACAATTGCTTCCACCATTCCGCGAAATATTGGAGGCGTGGTTCATAATTAATTAACATTTCAATTGTCTTTCCTTTACGATATAAAATATTACGAATGGCTGCATATTGATAAGCAGGGTTTTCCGCTAATTCTGATTGACTTAAATCTTCCCTAGCAACGGCCGCCCCAGCCATCATTTCTTCAATGTTGACCCCACTAACAGCAATTGGCAAAAGTCCTACAGCAGTTAACACGGAATAGCGTCCGCCAATATCGTCTGGTACTACAAAAGTTTCATAGCCTTCTTCATCAGCTAATGTTTTTAATGCACCCTTTTGTTTATCAGTTGTTGCATAAATCCGTTTCCGTGCTTCTTCTACCCCATATTTGTCTTCTATATATTTTTTGAAAATTCTAAAGGCAATTGCTGGTTCCGTTGTAGTTCCTGATTTGGAAATGACATTAATGGAAATCTCTTTACCATCTAATAGTTCGATTAAGTCATGAACATAGGTTGAGCTAATATGATTTCCAACAAAAAAGATTTGTGGTGTTTGTCGCTTTTCTTGTGGGAGTTCATTGTAAAATGAATGACTTAGCATTTCAATCGCGGCTCTTGCCCCTAGGTAAGAGCCGCCAATTCCAATCACTAGTAAAATATCTGTGTCAGCTTTAATTTTTTCTGCCGCCTTTTTGATGCGTGCAAATTCATCCTGATTGAAGTCCACTGGCAAATCAACCCATCCTAAAAACTCATTGCCTTGTCCCGTTTTTTCATGAATGGAATGGTGTGCACATTTTACAAAATCTTTTAAATGATCAAGCTCATGTTCACTTAAAAATGCTAAAGCGTTAGAGTAATCAAAATTCATCTTATTCATCTCTATAACCCCCATCATAACGACATTTTTAAAATTTCAAGTGCATCTTCTCTAGTTAATTTTTTAAAATTGCCAAATTCTCCTCTTGCCATCGCCTTATCTGCCATCAATTCAAGTTTTGAGTCATCAATATGATAATAGGCGAGTCTATCAGGCGCACCGATTGAAGTCCAAAAAACACGAAGTCTCTCGATACCTTCAACAGCTATTTCACGGTCATCTTTTCCAGTTGGATTAACGTTAAACACGCGGATGGCTAGCTGTTTAAATTTTTTCACATTTTCATCTAATACATGAAGCATCCAGTTCGGATGGATAATCGCTAAGCCGCCGCCATGCGGTATATCATAAACAGCCGAAACAGCATGTTCAATATTATGTGTTGCCCAATCACCTTGCATCCCCATTGCTAAAATTCCATTCAAGGCAATCGTACCTGAGTACAGAATCGTCTCCCGTAATTCATAGTTTTCAAGGTCATTAACGAGCTTAGGTGCAGCTTCCATTACTGTTTTTAAAACAGCTTCACACATTCGGTCTTGCAGCGCTGTGTTTGGTGTTCGCGAAAAATATTGTTCAAATACATGTGACATCATATCAACGATTCCATAAATCGTCTGATTTTTCGGCACTGATATCGTGTATTGCGGATCGAGAATAGAGAATTTAGGAAAAACGAACAGGCTTGACCATCCATATTTTTCATTCGTTTCCCAATTTGTAATAACAGAGCTTGGGTTCATTTCCGAGCCTGTTGCAGCTAATGTTAAGACAACCCCAAGCGGGAGAGCATCCACAGCAGTTGTTTTACGGGTAATAATATCCCAAACATCGCCATCATACTTCGCCCCAACGGCGATTGCTTTTGCACAATCAATTACACTGCCGCCGCCAACTGCCAAAATAAATTCAATTTTTTCTTTTTTGCATATGTCAATGCCTATATGTACGGTAGATAATCTTGGGTTAGGCTCCACATCAGGAAGTTCATATGTTATTGCGTTAGTTTCTTTTAATAATTGCGTAATTTTGTCATAAAGGCCACTTCTCTTAATACTTCCCCCACCATATACAAATAATATCTTTGTTCCATACTTAGATATTTCATTTTGAAGGTGTTCTATTTGTTCTTTGCCGAAAATTAATTTGGTTGGATTATGAAACATAAAACTTTGCATATGAGCGTTCTGCAACTCCTTTCAAGAAAGTTCAATATGGTAATATTATACGATATTTTCCAGCGTATGTTAAACCTACACTTTAGCATACTTTTACAAATTGGGGAGGATGTGATGACTAATCCCACTTCTTTTTATATTTAAATCGGTATTTATACCTATCAAAAAACAATTTATTATAAATTTATTATAATATATAGTATTTTTTTAGTACTAATGGTATAGTTTGGTTAGGAGGGAGTTTCCAATATTACCAATTTGAAGGGGATGGATTCGAATGAAAAAATGTTTACAATCTTTTAAAAAGGGGAAAAAGGGGAATTTTCTAATAGCTACTCTTTTACTAGCAATGCTACTTGTTTTTAGTGGCTGTTCAGCGGAAAAGTCAAGCACAGTTTCCGAAAACGGGCCAACCGCAAGTCCAGCACCAATCAGTACTGATGCAGATAAAACTGAAAGCGTTTTCAGTGATGGGAAGGTGGAGGCTGCTTCTAATGTAGTAACCTATGAAACTCATGTTAAAGATTTAATTGCCAGCAACTGTTTAACATGTCATGGTAGCGATTCACCCACAATGGATGAGTTTAATAATGATTCAGATAAATATTCTGCCATGATGAAAGGTCCGCGTTTTGATAGTTATGAAAATCTATTAGTTGCCGTAAACGGTTCTGAAGCTGGTGCTTTAATGAGAAGGCTTGATGATGGCGCAAATCGTGAGAATGGAGAGCCAGGAAACATGTATCAAAATCTAGGTAAAACAGATGAAGAAAGACAGCAAAATTTAGAAATGTTAAAACAATGGGTCGGCCATTGGACTTTAAAGCGTGCCGACGAGTTAACTGATGAAGATCGTGAAAAATTTAAAGTACTGGAAAATAATTAAAAATGAAAATACTTTAGGATAGGCGCAAAACTTTACTGATACCATATAAAACTCTTATAAAAAAAGAAGGCAATGATGTAACGATTGCCTTCTTTTTCCAACCATTTATTTTTTCAATAATTTTTCACGATCAGATGATTGTTTAATCCAGCCCTCAAGCTTGTCTTTTAAAGTATTAAATCCTGTAGCATTTGCAGCATCAAGCTGCTCTTGACTTTTACTTATTTGCGGATGAGGCTTTCTTTCCTTTTTCGGGCGAGCCTGTGCTTCAGCTTGTTCAGGCGCTTCCTGTGTAGCTTTAATTGAAAGGCTAATCTTCCCATTTCCCTCATCAACCGATAAAACTTTTACCTTCACCTCATCTCCTACAGCTAAATGTTCGCTTACATCCTTCACGTAGCCGTGGGTAATTTCTGAAATATGAACTAAACCTTGTGTGTTTTCATCAAGAGCAACAAATGCCCCATAAGGTTGAACACCCGTTACTTTTCCGACTAATTCACGACCAACTTCATACTTTTCTGACATGGAAACACTCCTAATTTATACATTTTTTCTGCGCATTAAACAACTATATCACAATTAGCCTACTTTATCAAAAACAACGCCATCACATCACTATTTTATGCAAATAAATGATTTTTTATTTAACAAACAAAAGCCCAAAAAATAAAGCAGCCCAATGCCTTGGGCTACTTTTTATACTGTACTTGTAATTTTTCAACAAAACGTTTCATACGTTTTATAGCTTCTTTAAGTTGTTCCATTGAGGTGGCGTAAGAACAACGAACATGTCCTGCGCCGCTTGCTCCAAAAACATCACCAGGGACAACCGCGACTTTTTCTTCCATTAATAAATTTTGAGCAAACTCTTCAGAAGTTAAGCCTGTTCTTTTAATGGATGGAAAAGCGTAGAACGCTCCTCCTGGCATGTGGCAGTCAAGACCAATTTCATTTAATGATTTTACGAAATAATTGCGACGTTGCAGATAGCTCCTTTGCATTGAAGCAACATCATCCATCCCATTCTTCAGTCCTTCAATCGCCCCATGTTGGGCCATTGTAGGTGCACACATCATTGTATGTTGGTGGATTTTCAGCATCGCTTGGATAAAAACAGTTGGACCTACTACAAAGCCTAAACGCCAGCCAGTCATCGCAAAGCCTTTTGAAAAACCATTAATGACAATTGTTCGCTCACGCATTCCAGAAACGGACGCAAAGCTTGCGTATCCACCTTCATAACATAATTCAGCATAAATTTCATCTGAAAAAACAATCAAATCATGTTTCTCAACGATTTCAGCAATTTTCTCCAGCTCTGACCTCACTAACAACGATCCTGTAGGATTGTTAGGCGAACAAATTAAAATCGCTTTTGTTCTTGGTGTGATCACTTCTTCAATTTGTTCTGGCTGCAGCTTAAACTCATTTTCAGCCGTTGTCCGAACAGGTACAGGGATTCCACCAGCCAATTCAACAATCGACGCATAGGCAACGAAACAAGGTTCCACAATAATGACTTCATCGCCAGGATTAATAGTTGCACGAACCGCCAAGTCCAATGCTTGACTTGCCCCAACGGTAACCACTATCTCTTCTTCCGGTGAGTAGCCGACTCCAAAACGACTATTCATATATTTACTAATTTCACGGCGCAGCTCGATTAAACCAGCATTTGCCGTATAGGCTGTGTAACCTTGTTCTAATGAAAGGATACTTGCTTCCCTAATTGCCCATGATGTAACAAAGTCGGGCTCCCCTACACCTAAAGAAATAACCCCTTCCATTCCAGAAGCCAAATCAAAAAAGCGACGGATTCCAGAAGGCTTAAGGTTAATCACCTTATCTGATAAATAACGCTGTTCTTCAATCATGGTGTCACCACAATCCTGCGGTCTTTTTCATCATTCCCAAAAATTGTGCCGTCATGCTTGTATTTTTTCATGATGAAATGAGTTGTTGTTGAAACAACTGAATCTAATGCAGAGAGCTTTTCTGAAACGAAACGGGAAACCTCATGCAATGTTTTGCCTTCGATGACAACAGATAAATCATAGGCACCAGACATTAAATAGACGGACTGCACTTCCGGGAAACGATAAATTCTTTCGGCAATATCGTCAAAGCCTCGATCCCGCTTCGGTGTTACTTTTACATCAATCATCGCTGTGACACCTTGGTCACGCGCCTCCACCTTTTGCCAATCTATAACTGTCAAATATTTAAGTATAATTTGGCCGTTTTCCATTCTTTCAATAATTTCTTCTGTTTCTTTCACAGATAGGTCGACCATCTTCGCAAGATCTTCCATCGCTAAGCGGCCATTCTTTTCAAGAATCTCTAGAATTTCTACTTCTTTTTGATTCATGGGTGACACTCCCTAGATTTATATAGTTTTAAGTCCAATTATATCAAAAACTTGAGAAATTTCTAGTGAATGCTCCCAATTTGTTAAGCAATAGCTCCTGTTCACCCTTAACTAAATGCTCCTCAACCAATGGAAAAAGTACATTTTCCTCATTACAAATATGTTCAATAAGCGTTGCACTTGCAATCTCTAAACAGGATAAAAGCGATAATGCTTCGATTGGGGTGAACGGGCCTTCGCGTTTTTGAAACGTCTCGATAAACTGGACAATTTTATGCTCAACGGTTTTATGCTCATGATCCATTACCATTAAAATGTTGTCATCTTCCTCAACATAATTCTTTATTAATGGAAAAAGAAAGTGTTCTTCTTTGTATATTTGTATTTTTAATTGAGAAAAAATAATCACAGCACGCTCAAACAACTGAAACCATTTCAAGTCACATTCTTGTTCAAAGGAACTTTGTTGTAATTCATGCACTAATTCGGAAATGGCTTGCATTTGTTCCAATAGCATTTGATGTGAATTCTTTAGTTGGTCAAGTGGTTTACATTTAACATTTCCTTTGACATCATTCATCTAAACAACAGCTCCTTTTAATATAAGATACTATTAGCATACTCTGAATGGCTGTCCAGCAAAATGAACTTTATCACATTTTTCCGCAATAAACTTTTTTCTGTTACCCCTCAAAAACAGGCAACTTTATAAAAACCGTTGTCCCTTCTCCCACTTCACTTTCAATAATAAAATCTCCTTCATGAAGCTGGATAATTTTTTGAACAATTGCGATTCCTAACCCCGTACCACCATATTGACGGGTTCTTGCTTTATCAATTCTAAAAAAGCGCTCGCCAATGCGATACAAATCCTCTTTCGGTATACCGATGCCATTGTCTTTAATGGCGATTGTACACATATTGCCTTTCGATTTTTCTAAAGAAACACGTATAAATGAGTTTTCAGGTGAATAACGGATTGCATTTTCAACAATATTTTGTACAACCTGCTCCATTCGGTCTTGATCCCCCATAATGATAATTTCGGGGTCAAGCTCTTTCTCTAAAACTACCTTTTTCTCATGCAAAAATGGATCGAATTTTTCCAGTGCTTCTTCGATTAATTGTGCTAATGCTAGTGGCTGTTTGTCCATTGGCAAAGATTTGCCCTCCAATTGTGCTAAGTCCAGCAAATCACGGACTAACCGCTGCATTCTACCTGCTTCACGATGAATCAATTGTAAATATTTACCTGCATCTTCCTTTTTTGATACTGTTCCATCTAAAATGGCCTCGCTATAGCCTTTTATATAACTGATTGGCGTCCGTAGCTCATGGGATACATTCCCTAAAAATTCCTTGCGCCGCTCATCTTCTTCTTGGATTGCTTGAGACATTTGATTAAAAGCCACACCAAGTCTGCCAATTTCATCATTGGATTGAACATAGACTTTTTCACTGAAATCGCCTTTTGACATTTTATAAGCAACGCGCTCCATTTCATTTAATGGTGTTGTTAATTTTTTGACGATTTGTTTCCCGACAAGTAGGGCTATTAAGCTTAGGATAAGAGTAATAATCATAATAATAAGGCTCGCTTCTTCAAACACTTCATTTACTGAAGCTAGTGGTACGTATAAATATAAAATTCCTCTCAGCCGCTTTTCTTCTAAAAGAGGGACAATGACACCCATTATATTCCGATCAAATTGTTTTTCGTAACCAATTTTTGTAATACTTTCACCATTTATGAGTTGTTCCCGTTCTTCAGCACCAATTAATGACTGATGATTTACATCAAACGGTAAACATGCACTTAATTCTTTTGGGTCATTTACGATGAACACTTCAGATTGGGAGATTTTATTATACCATTGCACTTTTTCCTGCAATTCGGGTGTTAGCACCCCACCTTTATATTCTTTTGCTAAATTGAAGCCTTCTTTCCTGAGATTTGCTTCGACATCATCGACATAAATTTTTTTATACAAATAATGGGTCATTCCGTAGGAAACAGTAATTCCAATTAACATTACAATACTTACGATAATCCATAGCTTTTGTCCTAATGATAGCGTGTGTTTTTTCATTATAAGACCTCAAATTTATAGCCAATTCCCCAAACCGTTTGAATTAAATTGCCATGTTCTTTAAGCTTTAGGCGCAATGTTTTAATATGCGTGTCGACTGTTCGTACACCACCAATGTAATCAAAGCCCCAAACATTTTCCAATAATTGTTCGCGACTAAGCGCCTGCCCGTTGTGACGGCAGAAAAATAGCAACAGTTCATATTCCTTCAATGTTAAGTTAATCAATTCGCCACCAAGATAAACTTGCCTGCCCTTTAGATTTAAAACAATCGGACCGAATGCTAATTGTTCCTCATCTTCACGCACGATCGGATTTGCACGCCTTAGGACAGCATCCACTCTCGCAATTAATTCATTTGGACTGAACGGTTTTACAACATAATCGTCTGCACCAAGCTTCAAACCATAAACGCGGTCCCATTCATCACCTCTAGCCGTTAAAAAAATAATCGGCACTGATGAATCCTCTCTTACTTTCATACATAATGTAAGCCCATCAACCTTCGGCATCATCACATCGATGATCAGAAGGTCAAAAGAATTAGCTTTTAATAAATCCAAAGCAACTTCTCCATCTTCTGCTTCAACACAATGGAATCCCTCTTTTTCAAGGTACATACGCACAAGTTGCCTCATATCAGCTTCATCATCAACAATTAGTACTTTTCCTTTGTTCATTGCTCATACCTCTTTTTTGTACAAAATTTGAAAAGGCCCTTTTCCTGCCTTCATTGAACCAACAATCTTCATACTAATAGGATCAACAACTATAATTTCATTACTATCATAGCTTGCACAATAAATTAGATTATTAATAATTGAGATTTCAAATGGATTTGCACCAACTTCTATTGTTGCGACGACTTTCTTTGTATTCATATGAATTTTACGTAGTTGATTCGATCCATGACTGACAACGTAAACATAATCCCCATATTTCTCTAAGTCTACTGGCATGATTGGTGCTTTTACCTCTTGTTTTATTTCACCTGTATCAATTGAATAAATTGTTACTGCATTTTCTGCTTCAAGACCTGGACCATGTCCACCTGTCCAAAGCTCCCCTAACATTTCTATAAGAACAGCACCAACTGAAGCAGGCTTAGATTGTATTTCTTTTTTCACTTCTAACGTATTACTATTAATAACCGAAATAAGCGGATTATGAAAATTGATAATATATAATTCCTCCCGCTGGCTATATTCCAATATTGTCAGCGGACCATCACCAACACGTATTTCCTTTACCATCTTTCCTGCCAATGTTCTTACTTGAATTGTATCATTTTGTTGATTAGCCAAATAGAGTCTTGAATGATCGTTCGAAATTTGGACATTTACTATACCTTCGCCAGTCTTCCAGCGACCCACCTCTCTTCCAGTCGTGACATCATACAAGTAGATTCTTTTTAAATGCTTTCCATATAAAAGGATTGTCTTACGATCCGGGAGCAGCGTTGCACCTGTAAAAGTATAAGGCATAATCCATTTGGCTACCTCACTTCTAGTTTCTTCTTCATAAAATGATAAACTGTTCTCTAGCAAGTTTACGACAATTACTTGCGAAGTTTTTGAATCTATTTTTTCATATTGTTTTAACTGACAGCTTGTCAATAATAACGGGATGACAAAAACGATCATCCAACGTATTTTGCTCATTTTATTACCCCCGTATTTTGTTTCTACTCCTAGTATAATAGGTAGGTGTGAAAAAGTAATGAACTCAACTTTTTAAAAAATTTCTTAAAACTTTTCTATTATTATATAGATTCCTCACAAATACTTCAAAAATATCTATTATCCTGTAGATGGTCTAAAAAATATTATAGAATTTTTGGAGGTTGAAGTTATTTATGAAAAAACTATTAATGATTTTAATGGCTGTTGGATTAACCTCAGGCATCCTAGCTGGTTGTGGAACAGGGGCAAAAGAAAGTCAAGGCGGGACTTCTCCTAATAATGAAGCTGAAGTAGAAAATGGACAAGCGGCGCAAACTGAAAATACAGCAACAGATAATGGAGCAGAAAAGAAAGATATTGCACAAGTTACTGCAACACCTACAGAACCAGGTGAAGGCGAAACGTGTTCAATGTGTGATATGGAGGTTTATCACCATGACCATGAAATGGGGAAATTCACAGGCCAAGTTGTAACAGCTGATGGCAAACACTTATTTACAGATGATGTGGGCTGTTTATTGAATCAAGTCCGTATTCTTGAAGAGAAGCCACAAGGCGCTTGGGTTCGTGATTACAATACTTTAGAGTGGGTGCCAGTAGGTGATGCAACACCAGTAAGAGCAAGCATTGAAACTCCAATGAAAATGGGATTTGCATTATTTGGAACAAAAGAGGCTGCAGACAAATATGTTGCCGAAAACCCAATGTTAGCTCCGGTTGTCACTTCAATGGATGATGTTGATAACATTGCTTTAGAACGTCGTAAGGTTAAGTTGGCGAAAATGAAAGAAGCAGAAGAAAAAGCAAAACCAGCGGAGAATATGGATGAGCATATGAACCACTAAAACAATAACACCTTCTCTACATAGCTAGAGAAGGTGTTACCTTTTTAACTGTAAAACTACGCTGTTTCTTCCGCCTTCACTAACGAAAAAAACACTTCCTCCAATGTCGTTTTAGCGTTACCGTCATCTTTTCCCTTCGTCAACGCTTCTACTGTATCGTTGACTAACAACCTACCGCTATTCATAAACGCCACCCTGTCTGCCAGTTCTTCGACATCTGCTAAAATATGTGATGAAAACAAGATTGTTGTCCCTTTCTGTTTTTCTCCTTTTATAATATTTTTAAATTCCCGTACCCAATATGGATCAAGGCCATTGGTTGGCTCGTCTAAAATAAGCAAAGGAGCTTCAGGCAGCAAGCTTTGCGCTAAAGCTAATCTTTGCTGCATTCCTTTTGAATAGTTGCGGACTCTTTTATCTTTGTCTTTTGAAAGTCCAACTCTATCGAGCAGTAACTCAACTCTAGATTGTGGAACGTTCGATAATTGTGCAAAAAAGCTTAAAACCTCGTACCCGCTTAATACTTTTGGGAATACCATCGCATCAGGCATATAGGAAAAAAGCGACTTATACATTGCTGCATTTGAGCTCATTGTGATACCTGATAACTTAACCGCTCCAGATGTCGGTTTTATATTGCCAATCATCATTTGGATAACCGTACTTTTTCCAGCGCCATTGCCGCCGCAAAGTGCAAAGCATTCACCTTGGTAAATTTCAAAATTAATATGCTCAATCCGGTTAGTAGCATTATAAATTTTACTTAAGTCTTTGACTTCAACTATTCGCTTACGCTCCATGACTAATCCCTCGTTTTAGCATTCTATTTGAAATAAAGATTGGTATGAAAACCCACAGAATCGCCGTTATGGCAAAGACAATTTGACCAATATTGCCTTCGCTCCAAACAGTCAAATCATACAAATGTGGTCCAAATATGGAGCCGCTATCCATTGAAATGATTGTCCAAACACGAACTAATTCGACTGGATTTAGGAGAATCGAAGCTGTGAACATTCCTAGGATTGCTTGTTTGCTTATAACCATTGCCAAGCCCATAACTATAAATTCATAAAATAAAACTGACACCGCCCACAAAATTAAACTCATACCTAAGGCTTGAAAACGAGTTGCAGACAGTACACCAATTAGCATTGCTAAACCGAGAAATAACATCATTAGTAACATTGTAAATCCATAAAATAACAAGAAAAATTGCAACGAAATACTTGCCTTGCTTATAAAAAGAATCAATCCTGCTGCACCATAACCGAACGTAACGACAGCAAACAAAGTTAATAATAAGCCAATAAATTTACCTACTAATATTCGGGAAGTCGGTATTGGATACGTAAATAACAATGTTAAACTTCCGTCTTCTTTATCACCAGCTATTGATGTGCTGCCAATTAGCAATGTTAAAAGCGGCACTAGAAAGAGCGACAAATTTAATAAACTTGCTGCCATTCGGTTAAAGCCATTAAAGCCTGCTTCTTCAGCACTCCCGCCAAACAAAACAATCGTAATCGCTAGCACCGTATATAGAATCGTAAAGCTGAATACCCATTTGCTTCTGGAAATTACCTTTAATTCCTGTCTAGCTATTAGAAACATTTTCAATTGTCCTTTCTACCTGATTAGTGTGCTTGCATAACCCAATCTACTTTTTCCAAGCCATTATAGTCTAGCACCTCACCTTTTCCCTCTTGTTCAATATACTCCTCGGCTTGTTCTTTTGTGGAAAATGAAACTACCCCATAGGCCATTGGCGTCCAAAATTCTGGATGATAAGCATGATAGGCTTGTTCAAACGGCACCCATTTCATCGTTTCGTAATCTCTTACATATGTTGCGCCAATATCTTTATTCTTTCCTTCACCTTCTAAATATTTAATCATGCATCCGATATCATCATACATATGAACCGTTCCATCACGTTCAATTAATTGTGTTGCAAAATCAGTATGGGCAATTGACATATTGCATACTTCACAGGCATCAATGTCTGGATTTACCTCCCTCGGCTCAAAAGCGGTTTTGTTGCCACACGCACTCATTATTAAAACAAGTACTACTACTATCATTGAATAGAATCCATTTCGAATTTTCATTATGAAACCCTCCCGCGATAAAAAATATAAACTGCTAAACTAATCATCATTATTCCAATGAAAGCTGCCAGCCAATTGCGCTGTACGATATGAGCTTCTTGTAAATCAGCTTTATATTGTACCGGTTGCACGTAGGGAAAGCGGTCCATCCCTTTATCACCAGAAAGGGATGGAAATATCTTTTCAATTGATGACCAAAGTTTAATCGTTGGACTTTCAAAAAAGAATTGTAGTGTTGGGTGTTCTTCTACTAATTTATCAAACAGCTTTCCTGACTCATAAGGAATATCGCCAATCCCATCTCCATCTAAATCCATCCCGCTATAGTCATCCCAATAGTTACCTTGGCCATTTAAATCCATTGGCTCTACACTAGTAAAAATTTTCGTTTGAACTATATTTCCGATAAAATTATTGTTGACCATTGTGTTCCGTTCATTTTTATCCTTTAAATCTAAGCCGACATAATTACCCGCAAATATATTGCCTTCAATTTTACAATCACGAGCATCTTGTAAGCTTAAACCTGTATTATTAAAAGTCACACGATTATTAATTAATTCAATCTTGTCAGAGTCAAAGATAAGTACGCCATGACCACGGTAATCTAAATTTTCGGTAATAGTATTTCCTGTTATTTGAAAATCCTCAGCATCCATAATCATGAGACCAGTAATATTTTTCGTTGATACATTCTCGGTCAACAAGCCTTTTTTGGCATACATAACATGGTATCCGTATCTCGACCCTTCAACATAGTTTTCTTTTAACGTACTATCCTTTGCAAAATCAAAATAAATACCGTCCTGCACTTGTTGAATGTGATTTCCTTGAAGCAAAGTATCTTCTGCATAAAATAAATGAACACCATTACCTCTAGCAGAAAAATGTCCATCATAACCGGTAATTTCATTATTTACTAGTCGATTTTGCTGTCCTTTGTGCACATAAATTCCGTAATGGACTTCTTTAATAATATTGTTTTCGATAAGATTATTGGAGGACTCTACCCATATTCCGGCTATGGTATCATTTTTGCCGCTTTTTTCAATTATAAAATTGTCAATTGTTACGTTGTCCGCTTTTACTTCAATGACATGACCTTTTCCATCCCCAGCAATAATGGCATCTTCCTCACCTTTTAATTGAATCGATTTATCAATAATAAGCTTGCCATTATACTGTCCTTTTTCAACGAAAATGATTGCACCTTCGTCTGCATCATTGATTGCCTCTTGTATACTTGATCCTGGTTTTACAGTTATTTGTGCTCTTTCCACGTTAGATGTCAGCTTCTCCGCTTTAACATTAGGATTAATTACAATTACAAGTCCAATTATTGAGAAAAATAATAATACAACTCTTAGCATAAATTTTATCACCACCAATCCTCTACTACTTTACATCATATCTAGTAATTGTGAAGAAACAGAAAAGAAAATTTGAACAAAAAAAGAACTCCCCTACATTGGTTTGTTCTTCTTTCATACTGCAAAAGGACCTGCTTCTTTTAACAACAGCATTCTTCTCGCTATTTTCTGGCACTCTGTTATCGGAATTGATTTTTCAAAAGAAAATTCATAAATAAACTGAATCCGTTTTGCTAAATATTTATGATCATTTATTTCATGAACGGCTTGAATAATATCAATCGCTTCTACATCATAAGCATCTGGTCCGAGACCAAATGGGTCCCAGTTATTAATTACTTCTTTTAATTTTTCATTCAAATTCTTTGACCCTTCCATTCAAACCACCTTATTTTTTAAAAATAAATTCCGTATTTTTATTTTACGCCCATATTACTGCTTAGACACATTGGTTTTCTTACAGATTTACGACAATATTTAGGTGAATTTATGAACTTTTTTGGAACAGCTACAATGATATGTATATTTTTGAACAAAAAAAGAGCAATCATAATAATGAAAGCTCTCTTACAATAGAAATCATTATTCCTTCACAATAATCTCGTTAATCATCACTGGTTCAAGCGGTGCATTTGTCGTAGAGTTCACTTTAACACTAGCAATTTCATCCACAACATCCATACCTTCGATTACTTGTCCAAAAACTGTATGTTTACCGTCAAGCCAAGGTGTTCCCCCAACTTCTTTGTATTTTTCAATAATACTTTCAGAGAAACCAGCTTGTTTCATTCGTTCTATTAATTCATCATCAACAGTGTTCGCTTGAACAATAAAAAATTGGCTCCCATTTGTGTTTGGTCCCCCATTAGCCATTGATAGAGCACCACGGAAGTTCGCTAATTGTGGTGAAAACTCATCTTCAAAAGATTCTTCCCAAATGCTTTCTCCACCAGTGCCATCTCCATTTGGATCTCCACCTTGGATCATGAAATCATTGATCACACGGTGAAATATTAAACCGTTGTAATAGCCATTTTTGCTATGGGTAATAAAGTTTTCTACCGCTTTAGGTGCCTGCTCTGGGAATAATTTAATAACAATATCGCCCATCGTTGTTTTTATTGTTACGACCGGCTCACCTTCGTTGACAGGTTCAAATTGCGGCAAATTCGGAATTTCATCTGTTTTTTCATTCGTATTTTCTTCCGTATTCGTTTCATTCATAGCTGCTTTATTGTCAGATGCCGTATTCTTATTTCCTTGGTTGCTGCCACATGCACTAATAATTGCAATCATAACTACTAGCATTGTATAAAATAATACTTTTTTCATTCAATTTCCACCTTTCATTTTTAGTTTCCACTTTCTATATGATAAGATTTTAGCATAGGTCTGTCAAAAGTTCTTAGCAAGGAGTGGCACGAAATGTCGGAAAATTATCAAATTGGACAAATTGTATCGGGGATTTATAAAACTGGAAAATATATCGGAGAAATTACGGCAATTAAGCCGCAGCACATCACAATTCGAGTAAAAGCTGTCCTGAAGCACCCACTGCAAGGGGATTTACATGCTCCAAAACAAGCAGATGTTTTGTTTTTTCATGAACGGCGTGCACTAGCATTGAACGAGCAAACGAATATCCCAAAAACACAAGTGAAACCATACACGGAACTTGTACCGGATTATTTTGAATCATTACGAAAGGTCGTCAACGAAGAAATAGAGGGGTTGGAAAAAACAAATGATTCTTGGGCTAATGAATCTCTGAAAATTTTTAAAAGTCTTGAGAAGGATTACTTTAAATAACTAGAATAACAAGTAGCTTGCATTCCAAAAATCCCGCAACTATGCATGAACTTGAAATGCAAGTGCGGGATTTTGAATTTACTTTATAGTAATTGCAACCATCGTTACATCATCATCAAATCGGCCAGCCGTAGTAGTTGTTTTCCTTAACACGGTTTCTAGCAATTGAGTGCTATCTAAATCTGTTACGCTGACAACTAACTCCTTCAGCTTTTCAATATTACTAGAAGTATTCAAGCCAAATGAATCTGTTAAACCATCAGTGTATAGGAAAAGTTGACTCCTTCCTTGAATCGGAATCGTCCCCGTTTCGATGACAAGCTCTGGCAACAAGCCAATCGGTGGACAGCCAACATCTAAATAATCCACTTTTCCACCTGCATGAATAAGAAACCCAGGTGGGTGGCCTGCAGATGCATACTCCATGAATTTTTCCTTAACATCAATTAAAATGTAAATGGCAGTAAAAAAGTAGGAATGTTCCATTTCACTGTTTCGGTACAAGAGCCGCATATGCTCATTTAATTCCATAAACAAATTTTCCGGTTTCATAAGGGTTGTAATAATCCCCCGAAGCAATGAGCGAATGGACATACCAACCAAGGACGATGCAACACCATGACCCATAATATCTAACACAATCACACCGTACTTATTTTCATCTATCTTATACCAAGCATACATGTCCCCAGCTAATTCAGCACTAGGTAAATATGCTCCATCAATATGAATTGTTTCATTTTTTATCGATTTACTAAGTACACTTTTTTGTAACTGCCGTGCTAATTCCAAGTCCGATGCTAATTTGCGCTCCGCTTCTTTTATTTTTGTAATATCACTTATAATAGCACAGTAGCTAATAGGCATTTCATTTGAATCCTTAATCGTAGCAATCGTAGTTCGCTGGTAGTAGAGGTCACCGTTTTTTCTCCGATTTATAAATTCACCCTGCCACTGTCCACTTTTTTCAAGTGATTCCCATATTCCTTTATAAAATTCTAACGGATGTTTGCCTGATTTTAAAATTCTTGGGTTATTACCAATCGCTTCCTCAGCTTGATAGCCAGTAATTTTTTCGAACGACTCATTAACAAGTTGAATCGTTCCACTTAAATCTGTTACAAAAATACCCTCTAGTGAAAATTTAAATACTTTTGCTGCGAGCTGCTCTTCTACTATCTTCGAGAGACTAGTCATCTTGATCACGCTTCAAGTATCGCAAGCCTTCTTCTTTTGTATCAAAAATTTTAATAAAGGTGCCGAACTTGACAATATTAAATATTTCTCTAACAGATTGCTGTGTTGCCACAACAACTAGTTCCTTTTGATTTTTTCTAGCAGTCATTACTGAATCAGCGATTACACCTAGTGCCCCACTGTTTAAGTATTGAACTCCTTTTAGATGCAATAATAATCTGCCAGAATCTGAATGAATCAAGTCTTTCATCGCATCTCTAAAGCTAGCAACGTTTTTTAATGTTACATCCTCCTCCCAATTTAATAGAATTGCTTGTTTACTGGAAGTAAAGATCATAAAAACCCGCCTCCTCTGGCTGTATAAAATTATTCATATATTTTTGCATAACTAGTTTAACATACCCACCGTTTTCCTCTAAATGGACATGATCCATCAAATTTACGATTAGTTGTAAACCTCTTCCTCTAAGACTGTGATTCACCTCATTGGCAAATAAAGAAATATTATACTTTTTCCCTTTATGTTTTGTGAAAATGGTAAGAATGTTCTGTTGACTTTTATCCCAACATGTAAAGAAACCCGATTGATTCGTATGTTGGCAATATTCGTAGGCGTTCATACATGCCTCTTCTGTTACTAAACGTAAAAATAATCTGTCATAATGCAAAAATCCCATATGAGTAGCAATTTTATCAGTAACATCCATCGCTTGGAAAATATCATCTGCTGTTCTGACTTTCAGGCAATGCTTATCGTCATATAATTTCATGATTTTATTCTCCTTACTGAATATTTATTTGTCAACATTCTTAACTATATATTTCAAGGAAGAGACGGAAAACCCTCCCTTCCTCCTTAAATTTCATAAAAAGGACAAAACTTTTCGAAAATAGTTTTACATTTTGAATTTTCCAGCAAGTTGCGCAAGATTTTCGGCCATTTTCGCCAAATCATTAGCTGTTGCTGCTGTTTGTTGAACTCCAGCTGCTGTTTCCTGGGATACAGCAGCAATGCTTTCAACAGCTTGCAACACCTCACGTGATTGCGCATTTTGCTCCTCACTTGCTGCGGCGATTTCAGCTATCTTGCCAGCAGCTATTTTTACTAGATTGATAATTTCCTTGAACGCTTCGCCCGCATTCTTAGCTTTTTCATTTCCTACTTGTACAGCATCAACTGAGGCATCCGTATTTGCTTGAATGGATTCAATCAATTCAGAAATTTCCTTCGTTGCCTTACTACTTCGCTCTGCTAATTTTCGAACCTCATCAGCAACGACAGCAAACCCTTTACCAGCCTCACCTGCACGTGCTGCTTCTATGGCTGCATTTAATGCCAACAAGTTGGTTTGTTCCGCAATATCATCAATAACCTCTACAATTTCACCGATTTGAACTGACTTACCTGATAAATCCGAAATTTTATTGCTAATGTCATTCATCCCGCGCAATGTATCCTTAATAACCTCATTGCCCTTTTCAGCAGATTGGACCATTGTTTCGGATGAGTTGGATGTTTCCTCCGCATTTTTTGCAACGGCAAGAATCGCATTTACCATTTCCTTGACCATTTCCGAAGCTACACCAGCATTATTAGCCTGCATTTGGCTACCTGTTGCAATTTGTTCCGTACTAGCAGAAATTTCTTCTGTACTCGCCGCTAAATTATTCGCACTTCCTAATACATCTCCGATTAGTCCCCGCAAAGATGATGTCATATCATTAATTGCGACTGCCAACTCACCAACTTCATCCTTTGATTTTATAACGACTTTTTCACCTGACAAGTCGCCAGCTGCCACCTTTTTCAAACGATGAACAATTTCTAAAATTGGAGCCGAAATTTTATGAGATAGAATGAACGCAATAATTATTCCAATCGCTACAGAAATCACGCTAATAATGATTGTAATGAGGATAATTCTATTACCTGTTTTGACTATTTGATTTTTAAGTGTCTCCATTGCTTTGACACTATTGGCAACTTCACCTTCAAAATTAGACGTTAATTCATCCGAGAGTACTCTTACATCTACAGCCTTATTTACAGCTGCCTCTGGACTTTCTTTATATAAGGAAAATAATCCATAAATAGCTTCATCCCATTGAGCGTTTTTCCCAAAAATCGCCTTTTGTGCATCAGTTATATTTAGACTTGCCAGCTTCTCCTGGGTTCCTTTATTTTGCTGGGTTAATTGATCAAATTGTGTATAATAAGCTTCATCCCCTGTTAATAAATACGCTCGAAGGATTGCTGTCCGGTTTGCGATGCTATAATTTAAATCTCTCCAATAAGTAAGCTGCTGCAATTCGTTTCCAAGAACTTCTTCCACTTTATTTTTAAAATTACTTGTTTGGGTATAATTATAAATAGACATAATTAATAACAATGTTAGAATAATGGCGAAGCTTCCTAAAATTTTAAATCGTAAACTTCTCATCATAAGTCCCCCTCATAATTTAATTGATTCGTTCATACTTACTTTCTTCCATTACATTTGAAATTGTCTTAAGCTCTGCAACATCCAAAATAAAGTCTAAATCAAGTAAGATCACTAATCGTTCCCCTAAATTGCTTATACCACGAATAAACTTCTCTGCAATTTGGCTTGTATTGTCATCTGGCGGTGACTCGATTGTATCAGTACCTACCTTTAATACTTGGGTTACTTGGTCAACTAATAAACCAATTAATTCATTTCCAAACTCTACAACAATGACCCTTGATTTCCTTGTTAATTCATGGTGATTAATCCCAAACCGTTCTCGCAAATCCATCACTGGCATTAATTTGCCGCGAAGATTAATCATACCGATTACTGAATATGGTGCATTCATAACTTTCGTTACCATTGGTACAGTGATAATATCCTTAACACGTCCAATTTCAATGCCGTATTCCTCAGAGCCAAGCTTAAATGTGGCTAATTGAATAGTTTCTTCTATCTGTCTCGTTTCCTTATCATCCATAGCTTCATTCATTGCATTTTTAGACCCTTCTTCCCGAACAATCGCCCCCGTATCAAGAATTATCGCAACATTTCCATCACCCATAATCGTTGCTCCAGCAATATATTTCGGCGTTCCGATATATTTACCAAGCGGTTTAATCACAATTTCTTGATTACCTAATGTTTTATCGACTACTAAGCCAACACGCTTATCAGCAAGCCCTATGACAATGACAAAAATCCGCTTTGGATCGACAAGGTATTCTTCACTAACGCCTAAACGTCTATGCATTCTTACTAATGGGAGCACACGGTCGCGGACGACACCCACTTCTTGATTTTTTATTGTCTTAATCTCTTTTTTATGAAGGCGGACAATCTCCTGTACATTCACAAGAGGTATTGCAAATTGTTTATTTCCTAATCTAACAAGAAGCGAACGGATAATCGCTAATGTTAATGGCAACTTAATTGTAAAAGTTGTGCCCTTGCCAAGCTCTGAGTCAATATTAACAATGCCATTTAGTTTTTCGATATGACTGCGGACAATATCCATGCCGACACCGCGACCGGAAAGATCAGTAACCGTTCCTGCTGTTGAAACACCTGATCGGAATATTAAGAAGATTAAGTCTTTATCTGTCATCCGCTCGGCTTCTTCCTCGGTTACAAGCCCTTTTTTAATAGCAGAGGCTTTTATTTTTTTCGGGTCAATACCGCCCCCATTGTCTGAGATGGTAATAACAATATGGTTTTCCTCATGTGAAGCTTTTAACAAAACCTGACCTTTCTTTGGCTTCCCAACAGCTTCACGCTCATTAGGCCCCTCTATACCATGATCAATCGCATTGCGGAGCAAATGGATAATCGGATCGCCAATTTCCTCAATCAGATTACGGTCAAGCTCCGTTTCTTTTCCTTCAATGATAAACTCAATTTCCTTGTTCGCCTTTTGCGATAAATCTCTTACCATCCGCGGAAAACGATTAAATAGTTGTTCAATTGGCAGCATCCTTGTTTTCATCATTCCTTCTTGCAGTTCACTAATAACTTGACCTAGATGGTTGCCAACCTCAACGAACGACTCGACATCTTCATCATTGGCATAGCGATCTTCAAGACGCTTACGAACTTCTGCTAATCGGGTTTGGTCAATGACAAGTTCCCCAACTAGATTCATTAAATGCTCCAATCTTTCAACATCGACTCGAACAGTTTGTTTTACTTTCATGTCAACTTTTGGAATGTTAAGAGCGGTTTCTTTTTGCTTAACTTCACTAAACTCCATTTTGCTTCCAGTTGTAAATTTACCTAGATTGCTTTTTGTTAGTTTTGTTAAATTGATGGAACGAATATCTGAAATGCTATTAATAATTTGAAAGGCTTCCTGTTCTGTTGCATTAGTGACTAAACAACAGACTACATTGCCTTCAAATTTAGCATCATCTTCGATGATTTCCTGTGATGGAAAAGTAGCGATAATCTCACCGATTTCTTTTAAATTGTTTTGAATTAAAAACGCTCTTACAGATTTCAACATCGCATCTTGCCTTAAGCTGACATAAGCTGAAATGACTTGATACCCTGCTTCAAGTGCCTTTTCAACCATCTCTTTTTGAGTATCATCAAAAATCACTTCGGGATAGACAACATTATCATTTACATTCGAAATTTCTTTTTGTTTAGCGGTTTCCGTTTCCTCAACATTAACGGCTGCATCTTTTATTTTTTCTAGCTTTTCAATTAATGGTTTAATCTTAATTTTCTCGATTGTTCTATTCAAAATAGCTTCTTTCATAACTTTAATAAAATCAATCGCCTCAAAAATCGCGTTAATAATATCTGTATTAACCTTAAGCTGGTGATTGCGAATGAAATCAAAGATGTTTTCGACTTTATGGGTCAGCTCTTTCATTTTGTCAAAGCCCATTGCTGCTGATGATCCTTTTAATGTATGAGCAGCCCTGAAAATGCGCTGGATTGTATCTTCGTTTTCTCCATCATGTTCTAAATTCAATACCTCTTCATCCAATATTTGCAGCTGTTCATCAACCTCATCTAAAAACACACCAAGATAAGCTGATACATCGAATTCACTCATCTAAAGCGACCCCCTTTTCAAATTCAGGGTATAGCACTTTATGTTTATTTAAAATCCCAATTAATTTGTCTCCTACTTTCGCAAAACCTTTAAAGCAATCTTTTTCAATTGAGTTAAAGATATCAAGAGTTGGTTCTAAATTTGCCTCTTCGACATAGGTAACCATCACTACCTCATCAACAATTAACCCGATATCCTCTCCGTCATTTTCAATAATGACAATCCGTGTTTTTTTAGTAAACGGAGCAGGCTTAATATGATATCGCTTGCGAAGATGAACGACAGGAATAATCTTGCCTCGTAAATTAATCATTCCAGAAATATAATCCTTAATGCCAGGAACTCCCGTAATCGTTTGTACACGAATAATTTCTACTACTTCTTCAATGGCAAGAGCACAAAGCTGATGATTAATAGAAAAAACAACATATTGACCAGCTTGCGAGCTAACAGCTGTATCCATGCTATCACCTCCAAATATAGTTCGCCATTTTTCAACAAAACGCCCTATAATTTAGTATAAAATGTAAATTCATGCATAACCATTGCCTAGCATTCCTATTTTTATCTGTTTTCTTCACTTATATTTAGCAAAAGTAGGAAGGGTTTCCTATTTACAACAAAAATCGACTTCTGCTTAAAATGCCAGAAGTCGATTTCATTTCAGACTTTATTATTCAATTCATAAAACGCTACAATAATTTGGGTTCGATCATGAAATCCCAATTTATTCAAAATATTTGAAATATGGTTTTTGACTGTGTGTGTACTAATATACAATTCACCCCCAATTTCTTTATTGCTCATCCCTTTAACAATGAGCTTTACTACATCTAACTCTCTTGCTGTCAAATGATCAACTAACGACTTGGAATGAAACATCTCCTTATTTGGTACTCGTGTGATTATTTTTTTATATTGCAATTGTTTATGCCAAGGTTTAAGAGCTATTCCACAAATGACTGCTAAGCTCTTCATATATACTTCTGCTTCCTTAAGATCATTTGGATAGCGCAAAGAAACGATTATAATTGCAAAAAGCATTTCATCAATATAAATTGGGCATTCAAGAATGACAGTATCATATTTTTCGATTACTCGTGCTCGGTGAAATGCCCCCATTGATTCTATATTAAAGTATTGATCACGTTGATTATTAGCATGATCGTAGATTGTTTTATCGTCTACCTTTTTCGTTATATTTAAATATTCATAGTCTCCATATCTTGTAATAATCGTTGTAAAGTGGCTTGGTATAAGGGAATTCGTTATATTAGCAATCATTAATAGCATATCTTGAAGGTTTTCGATTGTTGTTATCGACTTAAACGTTCCCATCAGTACCGATAATTTCATTAAGTGCAAATCCATATGGGATTCAACTGAAGCTTTTTTTATTCCCAATTCAATGATAGATGCTAAAATCTGAATTCTTTTGAGAACGCTTTGGTCTTTATTGCTTTCTGTTGTATTCCCACCAAAAATAAAACCTATCACCTCTTCATTTCTAATAACTGGATAACAAAAAAAGGAACCTGTTTTAACCCCATTTTTCATTAAAAATGATAATCTTGGATCAAAACCAATTTTACCTAAATACTCAAACCTTCGACTTGCTGCAATGTCTTCAAAAAATGTTCCGCTAATGACAAAGTTTGATCCGACAATACTTTCCTCATTTGCTCCTATATATGATTTGATTTCAACAGTACCCGCTATTAACGAAGCAATTCCTACATAATCAAAATGATGCTGTTTTTTCAATATTTCCAGCATTTCATAGTATTGGATGTTTGCTGTTTTTATAGTCTTTACAATTTGCTCTAATTCAAGGAAATGTTCATCTTCATATCCGCTTTTTATCAACTCAATACAAACAGTTGCCATCATATACAACTGTTCCTTTTTTTGTTGAAGTTGACTGTTTGAAAGGATTGGTAGTTGAAATATAGAATCATTTCGCTCGATATTATGTATAGCCGAGCCCATACCCGTTTTTATATAGTCTGAAATGCCTTCTTCAATATAAGACCAACACCAAATATAGCTTTTTATTTTATCATCGATAATAATAGGCACCAATAAGGCCTTTACGCCATAATGGCTTGGGCATTCTATTGGGTTAATGACAACACAAGTAGTGATGGAGTTATATTTGGCAATTATTTTTTTTAATTGATTTAAGAAAGGCAAATCAGCTTGATAAACAAGAAATTCAACAAATGAAGAAATTCCTGAAATATTTGTTATCGGATTGCCTTCATTGTCTGTCATATAGAGGGTCATCTTCATATTTTCGGCATATATATCTTGAATATTTTGGAGCAGTATTTTCGTATTACTTTTCATAATCTTCCCCCCTTTGGCAAAATTGGTAAAACTATATTTATACTACCAAAAATTTTGTTTGGAAAGGCGATGAAATTATGGAATCACTATGATAATTACAATAGTAAAAGTTAAAACCCTGTACTGCATCCAGAAAATAGAGGCCGACCCTTTTGTTGAGCCTGCCCCTATTTATTTATTTTTAAGTTTATACTACTTTCCTTCTTGTTTTGGCAAATATTTTTTGTACATATTTTTGAGCGTATTGCTCCTTGGAAAACACTTGTACAATTGAATCAAACTGAACCATCTCAAATATCTTCTTCATTGATGCTTGATTATTTATAATAACAAGTTCCTTATCCATCCCTTGAGCTTCTTTGGCTGCTTTTGCAATAATACCTAATGCTTGTTCATTCATATACGATACGTTTTCAAGATTTAGAATGATACCATCTATATTCATTACAAGAAGTTTCTCGATTGAAGCCTTGAAGTTTTCGATGTTGTCGAGCGTAAGATTATTATTCCATACAAGTGTTTGAATCAACTAAATTACTCCCTTCTGCTGTTACTTGGTACTATACTAATTATTCATACATTCCTATGTACTGACCACCCCCATCTCGTCGTATTATTCAGACAATAAAAGACAGCATCCTTTTTTTCTGTCGAATAATGTTTTAAAAGAGCGAACGAGTTAAAGCGCTTGTAATTTTTACTAAGATTAAGATATAGTATAAGAAACTGAATATGTTTCTTCGGGGTCGGGTGAAATTCCCAATCGGCGGTGATGTAGTAATGACTAATAAGCCCGCGAGCCTTATATGGCAGGAGCTGGTGTGAATCCAGGGCCGACAGTTATAGTCTGGATGGGAGAAGAAAATGCGGTGCAAAAGGTTCAATTTTTTTGAACTTTAATTTTGCTGTTCTTTATTTTGCATTTACATCGTTTCTTTCAAGACCCTCGGAATTTTCCTAGGGTCTTTTACACGTACTTCTAGATGAAAAAAGGTGATAGGATGACTGACCATGATTATATGAAACTGGCCATTGAACTTGCTGCGAAAACAGAGGGGCAAACAAGCCCAAATCCAGTCGTTGGTGCTGTTGTAGTAAAAGACAACCAAATTGTTGGAATGGGGGCTCACTTAAAAGCTGGAGAAGCCCATGCTGAGGTTCACGCGATTAGGATGGCAGGTGATCAAGCGGCAGGTGCAACGATTTATGTAACATTAGAGCCTTGTAGTCATTTTGGACGAACACCGCCATGCACTGACCTTTTAATAAATAGTCAAGTGAGGCGGGTTGTTATCGCCTCAACTGACCCAAATCCACTTGTGGCAGGAAAAGGGATTGAAAAGCTGCGGAATGCTGGAATTGAAGTTGAAGTGGGGCTTTTACGTGAAGAAGCTGATGCGCTTAATAAAGTTTTCTTTCATTACATAGCAACTGGAATGCCCTTTGTAACTTTAAAATCAGCGACTAGCCTTGATGGAAAAATTGCTACAGTAGCTGGTGAAAGCAAATGGATTACTAGTGAGGAGTCGCGCTTAGATGTTCATCAATATCGCCATCGCCATGATGGAATTTTAGTTGGTGTAAATACAGTTTTGAAGGACAATCCTGAGCTAACAACGAGACTGCCTTTAGGCGGTAAAAATCCGATTCGTATCATCCTTGATACGAATTTACGAACACCTTTAGAGGCTAAAATCGTAAATGATCAATGTGCGCCTACATGGATTATTGTTGGTATACATGCTCCAGACGAAAAAATTATGGCGATGAAAGAAAAAAACGTCGATATTATTACAATACCAACTGAAACGCTTGGAATTCGTGATGTTCTTAAAGCATTAGGCGAAAAGGGAATCACCTCTTTATTTGTTGAAGGCGGGGCCCAAATTAATGGAAGTTTTTTAATGGAAAAAGCTATTAACGAAGTCATTACCTATATAGCTCCGAAAATCATCGGTGGAAGAAGTGCCCCAACAGCAATTGGCGGTGCAGGCTTTGAAAAAATAAATGAAGTTGTTGGGCTGCGAATTAAATCGGTAGAAAAAATCGGCCCAGATATAAAAATTATCGCAGCGTTATCTAGCACTGGATGGGAGGGATAAAATTTGTTTACAGGCATTGTTGAAGAAAAGGGAACAATAAAAGCAATTACGACATCTGGGGACGCAATCAAAATGTCAATACATGCTCCGAAGATTTTAGAGGATGTCCATTCAGGTGATAGCATTGCTGTGAACGGTGTTTGTCTTACTGTGACAACATTCGACAAAAATACATTTTCTGTCGATATTATGCCAGAAACTGTTAAAGCTACTTCATTACGTAATTTGACTAGTGGTGCAAAGGTCAATCTTGAAAGAGCAATGGCAGCAAACGGAAGATTTGGCGGCCACTTTGTTACAGGGCATGTCGATGGCATTGGCACGATTATAAAAAAGAATCCGGTAGCTAATGCGGTTTATTATGAAATTGAAGTAAATGAAGATTTATTGCATTATATGCTGTTGAAAGGCTCAGTTACTGTTGACGGTACAAGCCTAACAATATTCGGCTTAAGCGAAAATTCATTTACGATATCACTTATTCCTCACACGCTATCAGAAACGATTCTTGGCGAAAAATCAGCAGGTGATATCGTTAATATAGAATGCGATATGTTAGGAAAATATATTGAAAAATTTTTAACAGGAGACAGGGCAAAGGAAACTAGTAACACGATTACCGAATCCTTTCTAGAAGAGAACGGATTTAAGTAAAATGGGAGGATGAAAAAGATGTTTGATCCTATCGAAGAAGCGATATATGAGCTTATGAGAGGAAATATCGTCATTGTATGTGATGATGAAGACCGCGAAAATGAAGGTGATTTCGTTGCCTTAGCTTCCAAAACAACGCCAGATGTTATTAACTTCATGATTAAGCATGGACGTGGACTCGTCTGTGCGCCAATTTCCGAAGAAATTGCCCGAAATCTAAATTTAGTGCCAATGGTAAACCGTAATACAGACCCACATGGAACTGCTTTTACCGTTAGCGTTGACTATAAAACATCAACAACTGGGATTAGCGCCTTTGAACGAGCAAAAACTGTCCAACAATTAATGAATCCGAATTCAAAAGCAGCTGATTTCAAAAGGCCAGGACATATTTTCCCCTTAGTAGCAAAAGAAGGTGGCGTTTTAAGAAGAGCTGGTCATACGGAAGCAGCTGTTGACTTAGCAAAGCTTTGTGGCGAAGCTCCTGCTGGGGTAATATGCGAAATTATTAAGGAAGACGGCACAATGGCTAGGGTGCCTGATTTACGCAAGCTTGCCGATGAATTCGAATTAAAAATGATTACGATTAAAGACTTAATTAAGTATCGCAACAGAAAAGAGCGATTGGTTACCCGGGAAATTGAAATTAATTTACCTACCGATTTTGGGGAATTCAAAGCTTATGGCTATTCAAATATTGTCGATTCAAAAGAGCATATCGCCCTTGTAAAAGGTGAAATAGACGGTGATGAGCCAGTGCTAGTCCGCGTTCACTCTGAATGCTTAACAGGCGATGTCTTCGGCTCACATCGATGTGACTGCGGGCCACAGCTCCATGCCGCTCTAAAGCAAATTGAAGAAGCAGGAAAAGGTGTTCTTCTTTATATGCGCCAAGAGGGTAGGGGAATAGGCTTACTAAATAAACTGCGTGCCTATAAATTACAGGAAGAAGGCTATGATACTGTTGAAGCTAATGAAAAGCTTGGGTTCGCACCAGACTTGCGTGACTACGGAATTGGCGCGCAAATTTTAAAGGATTTAGGCATCAAAAACATGCTTCTTTTAACAAACAATCCAAGAAAAATTGCTGGCTTAGAAGGATATGATTTAAAAATTGTCGAGCGTGTGCCTTTGCAAATGCCAGCAAATAAAGATAATGAAAAATACTTAAAAACGAAACATGACAAATTAGGACATATGTTAAATCTTTAATATCACAAGGAGGTTTCATATTTATGGGGAAAATTTTTGAAGGTAATTTAGTAGGGGCAGGATTAAAAATCGGAATTGTCGTCTCACGTTTCAACGAATTCATTACAGGAAAACTATTATCTGGTGCAGAAGATGCCCTAAAAAGACATGGTGTAGAAGAAGATTATGTTGACGTTGCTTGGGTACCAGGTGCATTTGAACTGCCGTTTGTTGCAAAAAAAATGGCCGAGTCTGGGAATTATGATGCTGTCATTACATTAGGAACGGTCATTCGCGGTGCAACAACGCATTATGACTACGTCTGTAACGAGGCGGCTAAAGGGGTTGCTCAAGCTGGGATGATTTCAGGAGTCCCCGTTATTTTCGGGGTAGTTACAACAGAAAATATTGAGCAAGCAATTGAAAGAGCTGGCACAAAAGCTGGCAATAAAGGCTGGGATTCAGCAGTATCAGCGATTGAAATGGCTAATTTAATGAAGAATTTTTCTTAGATTGATTTCAATGATGGCGGCAAATTTTGCCGCCATTTCTTTTTTCTATACGACTTTAAATTCCAGTAGCCGATTAAGCTTCCCTTACAGCCGTAGTCTGTAATTCGATTCCACCTCTCGCCGTTTGATAAACGGTAACAGCTACCCTTTTTGGATTTATAGCATAGACAACATCATCAGCAATAGTAGCCGCCAATGATTCACAATAAGCACCGTGATCACGATAAGACCATAAATAAAACTTTAACGATTTCGATTCAATGCACTTTTCATTTGGTACATAAGAAATTTCCACACGACCAAAATCAGGTTGGCCTGTTTTTGGACAAACAGCTGTAAATTCCAGCGCTCTAAATGTTATTTCCTGGACATTTGGTGCTGGAAATGACTCATTTTTCAAAACCTCACGAGCTTCCTCCACACTTGTCGGTCTAGGCATCGGACCAGACCTTGGTAAATAGTAATTCTCTTTCATTTTATTTTCACTCCTTAGTTTTTTTAAGCAGGATTTTTCGAACTGCTGTGAGCTTAAGTACAGCCGACTTTTTATTATACCATACAAGCATATGAAGCAATAAGCGATATATATTTCGAAACATATTTAATAAAATATATGAAATTTTGTGGAAACCTGTTATAACGCCCTTTATAAATATTTCAAATATAATAATTCACAAAATCGACAAATTCGACAAGCTATTTTTGCTTTATAATGTACTTAATAGGGTATTTAAAAACAAATACCTAAAAGGGAGAGTGTATCATGACAGTTACTTACACAATAATGATGGTTGCGACATTATTTGCGCTATTAATTTGCGGATATGCAGCAGGATTTATTTCCGCAAAATTCAGCAAAACAAATGTATTAAATTTTATTCCTGTTTTAATAGCGATATTAATGATCAACATCGTTTTTGCACTTGTGGAAATGTCACGGGTCGGCAGGATTTAACGTGAACATATTAAAACTATTACTAGTTGAAAATGATAAAATGTAATAAACTAGAGCAAAAAACATAAAAAGCTGTAAGACAAATTTGTCTTACAGCTTTTTTATTTTAGGGCAAGAAAGCTAAAACCTTCTTTAATAATATGGTGAAATCATTATATAAACAGCTACTCCTGTAAAACTGACATATAACCATAGAGGCATTGTCCAGCGCGCGATTTTTCGATGTTTTTCAATCTGCATATTAAAGCCTCTGGCAACTGTTACTAAAGCTAACGGAACGATAAGCGCCGAAAACACGATATGGGTTAATAAAATAAAATAATACGCATAACGAATCGTGCCTTCTCCGCCAAAAGGGGTAGATTCTGCCATTGCATGGTACGCTACGTATGATACTAAAAATAAAGCTGTTGTCGTAAAGGCAGCAAGGATAAATCTTTTATGGAGTTTGATATTTTTCTGTTTAATAGAGACTAAAGCAGCTACTAAAAATACAAATGTGAGACTATTAAAAACAGCATTCAAAAAAGGCAAGATGGTTAAATCCACATCACTTAACGTGTTATACTTTGGCATGAAATACAAAATGGCTACAAGGACGTTAATTACAATCGTTAATAAAACAATGATTGGTGTATAATTGCGCTGTTTAGCTAAATGTTCACTCATTCACATACGACTCCTTTTTTATATTTATATCTATTATAAAAGCTTCGCGTTATTAAATCCACTTTTTCACTTTTTCATTTTTTCATAGTACATTATGACTAGTTTTGTCGAATCTATTACCTAATTTTAGGGAATATGTCATAATAGGGTTACAACGTGTTGTAGCATACTTTTTAATTATTCAAAATAATAGTGGGGAGAAAAAGATGAATGACAAAACAGGAAAAATTATTTTGTTACTACGACAACGGATTGAAACGAAGAGAAAACAGATGTTTGATTATGCTTCGACATACGGAATAAATAGTAGTATCACTATCCAATGCAGCCAAGAGCTCGACATCTTATTAAATCGCTTGAATCGAAAACTATATTATAAAAAACCTGCTTGAAGGCCCTAAATAAAAAGTGTCCGACATCCCCAAAAATAAAATGCCGGACACTTTTTTTATTACATGTCCTACCAAAATCCTCCAAATGGGTATCCCATCCCAAATGGATAACCAAACCCGCCTGGGAAACCACCTATAAAGGGGCCACCAAAAAACGGCATTCCATATCCGCCGTAAAACGGTCTGCCGAATCCTCCAAAAAACGGCCTACCGAATCCTCCAAAACCAAAACCAGGTCTTCCAAATCCACCGAAAAACGGGCGTCCAAATGGCATTCCAAAAAAACGACTATCATTTACTAATGGTCCACTCATCTTCCTAACTCCCCTTTTATTTTCTATGTTACACTTTAGTGTATGTCACAAAAAAATAAGCGTTTAGGCATCTAACTATTGTTTGGGAATCTTTCTAGAAGTATAAAGTTCATTCGAAAGCACAGAAGGACCAACATGGCTATAAAGAATTTTTCAACTAAATCATATAATTCACTAATAGAGGTGATGGTACTCACCTCTATTTTATGTTAACCGTCAGTAAAAATCAGTTGACAATAAACGTGTGCCATACTATTATTTGATTAACAGTTTCAAAGGGGGATTTGAATGAAACGTTTTAGGACAATTGATTTAACAATGGCAGCAGTATTCGTTGCTTTAATGGCGATTGGCGCTAATTCAACAGCATTTCTTATTATTGGTGGTGTTCCGATCACATTGCAGGGATTTTTCGGAATATTGGCTGGGACTATTTTAGGTGCACGAGTTGGCGCACTTTCTATATTAGTTTATGCCCTCGTAGGGCTTGCAGGTGCACCGGTATTTGCACAATTTACAGGTGGGCCAGCAATTTTAATGAGACCAACATTCGGATTTATTTTATCATTCATCCTAGTAGCTTATATAGTGGGGCTAATTATTGAAAAATCAAAAAAACCTACAGTGAAAACTTTTATTTTCGCTTCACTTATAGGGATGGCTATCAATTATATTATCGGTACAAACTGGATGTATTTTGCCTACAAGCTTTGGGCCGAAGCTCCTGAGGGCTTTACTTATAAACTAGCATGGTCCTGGATGTTAATACCGATGCCAAAGGATATCATTTTATCAATTTTGGCAGGTGCCATTTCGCCACGGATTTACCGTGCCGTCCAAAAATCGAATCCGTTAGTAAAACAAACAATTGCATAAGCTTACGTAGAAGCAGACTTCATCGTACTTAAATGGCTGCCTCGAATAAAAAAGAGTAATACTCCTTTTATTCGAGGCAGCCCTCCTTTTGTCACCTACGGATTATTTCTTTTCAGCCATTCTTTCAACCAATGTTGCCAGTGTCCTTACCATCACACCTGTTGCACCTGCAGGTCCGAGCTCATAATCACTTTTTGATGTTGCTGTACCGGCTATATCTAAATGCACCCATGGAGTTTCTTCGGCAAATTCACCTAAAAAAGCACCTGCCATAATCGCATGAGCTTCACGTCCTGGAGAATTGCTTAAATCGGCGATTTTGCTATGATTTCGGACTTTTTCTTTATAAACATCAAAATAAGGCAGAAGCCAGATTGGTTCTCCTGCTTCATATGAAGCTTCTACTATTTCCTCATAAAATTCTTCATGATTTGTCATCGCCCCTGTCGTTTGCTCCCCTAATGCAACGATCACGCCACCTGTAAGGGTTGCGATATCAATGATAAAATTTGCACCCTGATATTTTGCGTATGTTATCGCATCACAAAGAGCTAAACGCCCTTCTGCATCTGTGTTTAGTACTTCGATTGTTTTACCGCTCATTGATGTAATGACATCATCTGGCTTGTAAGCAGTACCACTTATGACATTATCTGTCGCTGGAATTACGGCAACAACATTCATATCTGGCTTTAATTCGCCGATAATTTCCATTGCTCCAAGGACAGCAGCCGCACCACCCATATCCGTTTTCATCCCGACCATGCTTTCACGCGGTTTTAAGCTGTAGCCGCCTGTATCATACGTGATTCCTTTCCCGACAAACGCAAGCACATCTTCCCATTTTTCTTTGCCATGATATGTAAGGACAATCATTTTAGGTGGTTCTACTGAACCTTTATTAACAGCTAAAATTGCACCCATCCCTAGTTTTTCCATATCAGTTTTCTCAAGCACTTCATAATCCATTCCGTACTTATTGGCTATACTGATTGCAAATTCTGCTAAATCGGCGGCGGTTAGCAAATTAGGTGGCAGATTGACTAAATTCCGTGCTGTATTTGTCCCTGTTCCATATACATAACCGACGGTTAATGCCGCGCGAATTTCTTCTTGTTCTTCTCCTGTATAAATATCAATTGATTCGATTCGTTTATCAGGAATATTTGGCTTTTTCTTATAATCGGCAAATTTATAGCTAGCTAACGCGGCCGCTTCCCCAAGTGCATGAGCTGCCTCCATTCTGTCAATTACATTTGCGATAAATGTATCCAAGGCCACTGCTATGCTTGATAAACGGTCTTTGTTTATTTGTTTTATAAGACACCCAAACACCTCACGAAGAGATGAAAACCGCAATTCTTGTTCTTTACCGAGACCTACAAAATAAATCTTTTTAAAACCTATTTTACCTAGTGTATGTAATTTACATATTTCTTTTCTTTTTCCTTTTAATTCGCCGTCTCGTAATAATTCATAAAGCTGCCCTTCAAAAAGTTCATCTAATTCCTTTAAGATCCCCTCGGGCCTCTGTCCTTCAAATAGCCCAATAACTAGGGCCTCTTGCACCACATTTAGCGGTAATTCCTCGATTACATTAAACATCATGACACCTCCAATTTTATTATCCAATTGTTAGAAAATAAAAGCAAATTTCCTATTATCCAAAACAATTATGATATAATGAATAAAGAATGCCTTGGTAGCGGGCAATACTAGTATCTTTTATTTGAAAGGACGATACACAATGGACTTATTTTATAATTTCCCGCTTTGGGCAGCACTCTTTGCTATTTTTTTCGCACAATTTGTTAAGGTGCCGATTTCATTAATTGCAACAAAGAAAATTGACTGGTCCTTATTAACAAGTACTGGCGGCATGCCAAGCTCCCACTCTGGGGCCGTGACAGCATTAGCAACAGCAATCGCACTGCAAGAAGGATTAAGCTCCCCTTTATTTGCAGTTTCCTCCATTTTCGGGGTTATTGTTATGTTCGATGCAACAGGTATACGTTACCATGCAGGAGAACAAGCAACTGTTCTAAACTGGCTTGTAAATGAATTTCAGAACTTTGTCAAGGAAGCAAAATCATTTCCGAAAAAAGAGGATTATGAAAGAAGGAAGGAGCTAAAGGAGCTCTTAGGTCATAAACCAATCGAAGTATTTTTCGGGGCACTTACCGGTATTTTATTGACATTGCTTTTATACTATCTCATTTATTAATAGGGATGTTTAAACAACGCATAAAAAGCAGCACAACGTTTGCAAAGACGAAGTGCTGCTCGATTATTTTAACCTTTAATAATCTGTTGTCTAAATACTTGCATCGAACGATCTTCATTTAAACGGGCTAATTCTTCTTCAGTAAGGGAACCATCACCTTGTTTAACGACATAAATTTCAACTTCTTTTTTACCCCAAAGATTATACACATCATCAACCGTTTCATAATAAAGATCAATTTTATGGCCCTTTATTGCAGACCCCTTGTCAGCAACTACTCCATAGCCGTAATCAGGAATAAACAGAATCGTGCCAATTGGAAAAACATTTAAATCAGCAGCTACCGTAGAGTATAAGTCACGTTTTACCTTAACACCTGAATACGTAATCCCATATTCAGGATGGTTTTCATTTTTACCGGTCGATTCGATTCCTGCTGTATAGCCAGTTGCAACTACTTTCCTTGATGGATACTTTGTCCAATCAAAAGCCTCTTCCAGCCGTTTCGGCATTTCAACTGATTCACTTGAAATAGCTTTCATTTCAGCAACATACCTTGACAAGCCTTTTTTTCCTAATCCTACTTTCTTTAGAGAATGATATTTATTTTCATAATAGTTATTTTCAGCAACATTAGTATCACGATCGCCAAATTTACCTTGATACCATGCCCAAATTGAAAAGTCTTTTGCTTGAACACCTGAAATAGAATGAAAAGTAGTTAATAAAGCCGCAATAAACATCACTGTCATCATCATTCGTTTTAACGCCTTATTCCAAAATTTCACTATGTTCTTCACTCCTCTCTCAAACTATTTATTTCCAAAGTAGAAAATAAATATACAGAAAAGAGTGTAAATTTATGCCAAAAAGAAAAAGACTGACTTAATCTGTCAGTCTTTTGGCAATACATAGCATGTAGTTAAAACATTTGATAACCATTTTTCCGTAAAAATTTAATGACAATTCCAGATAAAATAGCTCCAATAAATCCGCTTGTTAAGATAATAAGGTCCGCCCCACCCAAGGCGGCAAAATCGTTTAATAAGGCGTTAAATGAAGCAGCTGGTTCTGTAAAATATTTAAAAACACGAACTTTATCAACAATTAAAATAACAACAATTGGATAAACAACGGCCATTACCCATGTTGTTCTTAATAGCATATTTAAAATAAAGCCAATTCCAAAAAATAATACGATAAATAAAAGAACTGAAACTAAGAGCTGTGGAATACCCACCTTGACACCTCCCCTACACATCATTGTTAGTTTACTTAAACAGGGGGAAGTCGTCAATTATTATGTTTTAAAATAGTTTAAGCTTTCCTTTTTTTAGAACTAATGATAATCCACCTAACTTCCACAAATAGCGGTTATCAATCATCTTTTTCATAAATGCAGCTTGCGCACCATATAATTGGCGTTCGCCAACAACTCCTATCGCATCATCGTCGCCTAGTGAACATACTGTACCTTTAATATCCGGTGCGAATTTCTTTAACTCACCTTTTCCTCTTACAAGAGTTGCTATATTAGCAGCACATGTTTCAGCCTCTTGTATCGCAATTTGTGCTGTTGGCGGATATGGGCGGTTTATTTCTTCGTTAATTAATAACGCGCAATCTCCAATGATGAATACATCATCATAGCCTGGTGCTCTTAAATCAGGCTCGACTTTTACACGGCCACGCATCGCTTCAAATCCTGACTTTTCAATAATAGAGTTTCCACGTACACCTGCCGCCCATACAACGGTAGCGGCTTTAATTTCTTCAACATAATCATCCTTCGCAACGATAATGCCTTCAGGAGTACATTCTTTAATAGCTGTCCCAATTTTGAATTCAATTCCTCTTTGCTCTAAATAATTCATCGCATACTCAACTAAAGACTGATTAAAACCAGGCAATGCCGTTGGGGCTGCCTCAACACAAATCACACGTACCTTTTTACGATCTATATCAAATTCCTTGCAAAGCTCGGGAATTCTATTTGCTAATTCCCCTAGAAATTCTATACCTGTAAAGCCGGCTCCACCGACGACAATTGTTAATAATTCATCACGCTTTTCTTGTTCATTATTATACTTAGCAAAGCAGTAATCAATATGCTCACGAATGAGTCTTGAAGAATTAATACTTGCGATTGAAAAAGCATATTCTTTCAAGCCTTTTATTCCAAACGTCTCTGATTCGAAACCAAGACTAATGACTAAATAATCATAAGTAAGCTCGCCATTTTGCAAAATAACTCTTTTTTCTTGTGGTTTAATTTCAACAACTGTATCCTTCACAAACTTCACTTTGCTTTGATTAATAACATCCTTTATAGGGATGCGAATTTTATCATGATGAATTGTTCCTGCTGCACCTTCATGCAACCATGTTGTTTGATAATGGTAATCATGTTTATTCACAAGTGTAATATTTGCTTCGTTAACACCTACTGTTTTTTGTAGATTGACAGCAGTCATCATGCCGCCGTATCCTGCTCCTAAGATTAATACTTCTGGTCGTTTCAAACCTATCACATCCATCTTTTTCTTTGTTGTTTTATTTTCTGTTATAAGCAAAAATTTTATAACATGTTACTATTTTCACAAACAAAACCGTGATAACATTTTGTTCACAAAAAATTTGTATTTCTGTAACAAAAAATTAACAATTATATATAGACAACATCTTATTCCTTTTTTCGTCATTAATCAACTAGTTTTCCTAATTTTTAAATTTTCTAATTTTTTAATGGTATTAACGTTTGTTGATTTGTCTGAATATTAAAGTAATTCACTATGGAGTATGCTAGAATAAAATTTAGTAAAAGATATATATATGGTTGGGGGGATTGATGATGAAAATTGATTCTAAAGTTTATGATATCACAATTATAGGCGGAGGTCCTTGTGGTCTATTCGCAACATTCTATGCTGGCATGAGACAAGCAAGCGTAAAAATAATTGAAAGTCTCCCACAATTAGGTGGACAATTATCAGCACTCTACCCTGAGAAATATATTTATGATGTTGCTGGGTTTCCAAAAGTGCAAGCTCAACAATTAATTAACAAATTAAAAGAGCAAATGAGCAAATTTGCACCAACCATTGTGTTAAATCAATCTGTAGAAAAAGTTGAAAAACAAGCAGACAGCACATTTAAACTGACCACTCACTCAGAAGTTCATTTTACGAAAACGATTATTATAACTGCTGGTAACGGTGCCTTTCAACCACGTCGTCTTGAACTAGCTGAGGCTGAACAATATGAAGGTAAGAATTTACACTATTTCGTTGATGATATGAATAAATTCGCTGGGTTGCGTGTTGTTGTACTTGGCGGTGGTGACTCTGCCGTTGACTGGACAATGATGCTAGAACCAATGACGAAGGAAGTTACAATTGCGCACAGGCGTGATAAATTTCGTGCCCATGAGCATAGCGTTGAAAATTTAATGAATTCGAAAGCAAAGGTACTCACTCCATACAATCCTGTACGGTTAATTGGCGATGGTGAAAAAATTACGCAAATAGTCTTACAAGAGGCAAAAACAAAGGCAGAAGTTACCATCGATATTGATGCCTTAATCGTAAACTATGGGTTTGTCTCTTCCTTAGGCCCAATTAAAGATTGGGGGCTTACGATTGACAAAAACGCTATTCTCGTAAATTCCAGAATGGAAACTAATATTCCGGGTATTTATGCCGCTGGAGATATTGCAACTTACGACGGAAAAATAAAATTAATTGCAACTGGTTTCGGGGAAGCGCCAACAGCCGTTAACGTTGCCAAGGCCTATATTGACCCGAATGCAAAAGTCCAACCATTGCATTCGTCAAGCATGTTCGAGTAAAAAGTTTAGTATTTCCTAAGAAAAGAGCTAAGTTGACTTAGCTCTTTTTCCATATGTCACTCGTTTTAACATTCTTCCGGTGTACCTGTACGATCGGCTGTTTTAAAGGAGGAACCGCAGCCACAAGATGCAATTGCATTTGGATTATCAATCGTAAAGCCGCCACCCATCATATTTTGCTTATAATCAATTTTAACCCCATTTAGGATTGGTGCGTCATTGTTATCTACCAAAACTTTCAAACCATGCTGAGTAAATAGTAAATCTTCATCAGACTTTTCTTCCTCAAATCCCATCCCATATGATAAACCGCTGCAGCCACCACCTTTAACGCCGATGCGCAAAAGCAAATTCTCATTGCCTTCCTCTTTCATCATATGGAAAATTTGATTAACAGCCGCTTCTGTTATTATAATATTCATATACTGAACCTCCTTCTGATGGATCTCATTTTACATATTGTTATCAGTATACTAATTTTAAATATTTAATACAAAAATGTTGCTTATTATATATTTATTCCAAAAGCGTATTATTGTGACCAAGTTGATATTTTCTTTATACATGTCCAAAGCAGTACCTTAATACTACAATTAATGGTACATTATTAGTAATAAATAGGTGGGGGATGATACTAATGTCAAATGAGCAATTAACACCCTTATACGATAAAAAAGAAACTTGCCCGTTATGCCAAACCGCTTTTACCTCAAAAAAAATACGCTCGCGTTTTGTAAAAGTTGATCATACTGATTCCGATTTTTGTCCTTACTACCATGACGAAACGATTAGCCCACTTTTATACTTTGTAAAGGTTTGTCCTTCATGTGGGTATTCTTATACTGATCAATATCAAACCTATTTCTTTGAGGGTACAAAAGAGGAAATTATTAATTCAGTGTCAATGAAATGGGTTCCACATGACTTTGGCGGTGAAAGAACGATTCATCAAGCCATTCAAACTTACAAATTAGCATTCTACTGCGCAACATTAAAAAAAGAAAAAGCAATCGTAATCGCTAGCATTTTACTGCGTCTTACATGGCTTTATCGGCGAATGGGAAATGAAAAAGAGGAAGAGCGCTTTATGGAATTGACATTAGAGCAATTAAATGGTGCTTATTTAGATGCATACTATGGTAATACTGATTTAACAGAAATCCGAGTTTTATATTTAATAGGTGAATTAAATAAAAGGTTAGGTCATTATGACGAAGCGTTAACTCATCTTGCGAGGGTTGTTGATAAACAAAATACAACACTTGAACGAAAAGTCGTTGATTTAGCTAGACAGCAATGGTTTGCAACAAGAGATATTTTAAAAGAAAAGGATGCTGATCAAGCAAATAATTCTGCAGATGAGAATCATACAAATGAAGAGGCGAACTAATAAATATAGAATGAATGAACAGTGAGTATTCCCCACTGTTCGTTCAAAAGTTTAAAACATTGGATTTTCATCTAAAAATTTATAGATATTTTCAACTAAAGTATCGGGGGTAGCTCCCGAAACAAATTCTCCATTAACTAATGCGAAAAATGTGTTGGCACACTTCCCGCAATAGCCCAGGCAGCCATACTCAATGACATCAAGATTCGGGTCCTTTTCTAGCGTTTCCTTTGCCTTCTGTGCCCCTTCTGCCAAATTACTTATGCAAAATTCAATAAGTGGGTAAATCATGCCATGACCTCTTTCTGCTTAACTTAGTACATATCCTGACTTTTACATTTTACTAAATAACGTATGGGAGATAAACTATAAAGCACAACTGGAAAATAATTTGAAACCGAAGTTGTTTGAATAGATTTTTATTTTGCTAACAATTATAATAGGTAGGTAAGAAAGGAGAAGATTTTAATGAGTGATAATAATACAATCTTTCAGCAAGTTGAAGAAGTCCTTAACAAGCTCCGCCCTTACTTGCAACGTGATGGCGGTGACTGTGAATTAGTAGATGTCGAAGATGGAATTGTTAAATTACGTTTAATGGGTGCTTGCGGTAGCTGTCCAAGTTCTACAATCACTTTAAAAGCAGGAATTGAACGAGCTTTAGTTGAGGAAGTTCCCGGAATTGTCGAAGTGGAACAAGTATTTTAACTTTATTCACCATAAAAGCAGCCCTCAATGCACTTATTTCATTGAGGGTTGTTTTTCAATATCAACTATACAATTTGTATCTACCGATAAACCTGCTTGATCGACTTGTAAAATTTCGATATCAGCAGCAGGAAAGCTTTGCTGTAAACGCTTCTGAATCGACTCCCCTTTGCCTTTAGGGGCAAAACAAATAATCGTCGGACCGGCACCACTAAGCGCTACGCCGAAGGCACCTAATTCATCTGCTAATGAATAAACCTTTTCTAATTCTGGCACAAGCTCCCCACGGTATGGCTGGTGAAATAAATCTCTTGCCATCATTTTCCCCGCTAATTCCCAATTCGATGTTAACAGCGCTGCAACAAGGACATTGCTAATTCCACTAGCGAGCACAGCTTCTTTAAAATCCATTTGTTCTGGAAGAACACTGCGCGACTTTTTTGTTTCAAGCTCATAAGTTGGAATATAGACAACAATATCAATATCAGGATATCCACCATGGACCATATCTGTTCCATCTTCACGATGGCTACCGACGATTAAGCCCCCATATAAAGATGCCGCCACATTATCCAAATGACCTTCTATATTACTTGCTCGTCTTAGTTTCTCATCGTTTGATAAATTTAAATCAAGGATTTGATTTGCCAGTTCAATTCCGGCAACGATTGCAGCTGCACTGCTGCCAAGCCCCCTTGATAATGGAATGTCGCTCATTACTTCCACTTTATGGGGCAGCAATTCAAAACCGTAATCTTCGGCAACTGACAAAGCAACCTTATACATTAAATTATCTTTACCAGATGGGAGTCCAACAAGGTCATTGGACCTTGCTACGAACTCCCATTCATAATGTGGTGTAACATCTAAAACTAAATAACGATTCACTGCCATCCCAACAGAGTCAAAACCCGGCCCTAGATTTGCTGTACTTCCTGGTGCAGTTATTCTAAAAGCCTTTTTGTTGGTCATTGTGTTACCGCCCCTTGGATATGTTCAAAGACAACTTTTTCATCATTTGGCAACACGATTGGTTTAACTGAAGCAGTATTAACAGCACAATCAGGGTCCTTTAAGCCATTACCTGTTAACACGGCAACGATTTTTGAACCTTTTTGAATTTCGCCGCTTCTTACTTGTTTAATAACACCGGCAATTGATGCACATGAGCCAGGTTCAGCGAACATGCCTTCCTTTTGAGCAATTAATTGGTATGCTTCTAAAATTTGTTCATCTGTTACTTCATCAATTTTACCATTTGATTCCTCTGCTGCAGCAACAGCTGTTTTCCAGCTTGCTGGGTTACCAATGCGAATTGCAGTTGCAATTGTTTCCGGATTCTCGACAACAGCACCGCGGACAATCGGCGCTGCACCAGCAGCTTGGAAGCCACGCATCACAGGTAGCCTTGTTCCTTTTTTCGCATGGTATTCATTAAAACCTTTCCAGTAAGCAGTGATATTACCTGCATTTCCTACAGGGATTGCTAAAATATCTGGTGCATCCCCTAATTGGTCGCAAATTTCAAATGCGGCTGTTTTTTGACCTTCGATACGATATGGGTTAACAGAGTTAACAAGCGTAATTGGAGCGTATTCAGTGATACTACGCACCATATTTAACGCTTGGTCAAAGTTTCCTTGAATAGCGTAAATCTCAGCACCATACATAACTGCTTGTGCCAATTTGCCTGCGGCAATTTTGCCATCAGGAATTAAAACGATACAGCGCATCCCGCATCTAGCTGCATAAGCGGCAGCGGCAGCAGATGTATTACCAGTAGAAGCGCACATAATCGTCTTGCTTCCTTCTTCTTTCGCTTTTGCAACAGCCATCACCATGCCACGATCTTTGAATGAGCCTGTTGGATTAGCACCCTCATATTTTACATAAAGCTCAACACCAAACATTTCTGATAAATTTTCTAAAGGAACAAGCGGTGTGTTCCCTTCATTCAAAGTCAACATTGGCGTCTTTTCTGTCACCGGTAAATATTCCTTGTATTGATTAATTAAACCTCTCCACCACATCATAGTACTTCCTCTCCTTCAACTCGGTAGCTACTCTTAACATCATAAACTACATCTAATGTAATAAGTTTTTCCATAATTTCATTATAAGCCTTTTGATTTGCTTGATGTGTAATGATTACAATTTCTGCTATACCACGCTTCTTTAAAGGTAGCTGCAGAATTTTCTCAAAGCTGATATTATAGCTCGAGAATAGGGCAGTAATCGTCGCAAATGCACCGGCTTGATCTTTAACATGAATACGCAAGAAATATTTTGACAAGATTTCCTCATCAGATTTCAAGCTCTTTGTATATTGCGGGGCAACATACTTTCTTCCATTAACAGCTAATCTCATGTTTTTCATCACTTCAACGAGATCGGAAACAACTGATGTTGCCGTTGGTAATTGACCTGCACCAGGGCCATAAAACATTGTTTCCCCTACGGCTTCACCATAAACATAAACAGCATTGAAAACATCATTTACAGTCGCTAGCGGATGACTATTCGGCAATAATGTCGGCTGCACACTGACCTCGACTTTATCATTATCACGGCTAGCAATACCAATTAATTTCATTGTGTAACCAAGGCGTTTACTATACTCTAAATCTTCCTCATTTATACTTGAGATGCCTGTTACCTTTACATCATCGAGATCAATGAGCATCGAAAAGCCCAGTGTCGCAAGAATCGCCATTTTTCTAGCGGCATCTAAGCCTTCTACATCTGCGGTCGGATCGGATTCAGCATACCCTAATTGCTGCGCTTCTTTTAGTACTTCTTCATAGGCCCGGCCTTCCTGTGACATTTTTGTAAGAATATAGTTCGTTGTTCCATTCACAATCCCCATCATTTTTGTAATCCTGTCAGATGCCAAGCCGTCTACTAAGCTACGGATGATTGGAATACCGCCGGCAACACTTGCTTCAAAAAACAAATCACAGCCATTATCTGCAGCAATCTGCAAAAGCTCTATCCCATAAACTGCCATTAAGTCTTTGTTAGCAGTCACAACATGCTTTTTATTTTGAAGTGCTTTAATCACGTAATTTCTCGTTTCTTCAACTCCACCCATCACCTCAACAACGATGTCGATGTTTGGATTTTCAATCACTTCATTTGGGTCTGTCGTTAATTTAGTTGGATCAATTTCGATATCACGCTGTTTATGCAAATCTTTTACAGCAATTTTGGTAATTTCAACCGGACACCCAACTTGATGCATTAATTTGTCTTGATGACGTTCTACAATTTGAACAACACCGCTGCCAACGGTTCCTAACCCTAATAATCCGATAGAAATTGATTTCACGATTTTATTTCCCCTTCCTCTATGTCTACAATTGGAACACACCTGTTTTCACCATATGGACATTATAGATGTTATTCCTTTTCAATACAAGAGATTTTTTTGTTAACAGGTACTCGCTTGGATTAAATATAGCTGCCGGATTTTTCGGGACAGAAACGCCAAAGATACCTTTTCTAATAGTAACATAATTCGCTTAAAATTTTACACCTTGAAGCCATTCTATTTTAGGAATTTGCTTATTTCTTGTAGATAAACTAATATTTTTAAAAAATGTTCTCAAAAATTGCTCATAACGCTCTGTTTCCTCGACATAGTGAATAAAGTTTTTTTCATACCATTTTTTTACGTCCTCAGTTGATGCCGTATAATAGCCTTCAATCAATTCAAAGTATGGAACGGGAAATAACAATCTGGCAAATAACATTCTCCTACTTGTAGGTGATAATGGCATCCGCTTTTCATAATGATACAAAAAGCTCCTCATTTCCTGTAAATCGAACCCAACGGCAAACTTATGTCTAATCCATTCTGCGAGATCACGACTAGGATGATCATAGGTTAATTCAGTTGGAAAAATAACCATATCTGATTCGATTTGCCCCTTATATTTCACATGGCAAATCGTCCCTGTTTGCATTTCCTGGCGTTCGTCATCCCATATGCTGTCAGCAACATACTGAATAGCATTTTCGGACAAACCAAGATAATAAGGAAACGAGTCGAAAAATAATTTTTCAAAACGGTTGGCTGGGATTTCCCGTACTTTTTGCCCCCACCAATTTTCCAGTTGAGTAAGGCGTGACTCCCATAAGGATTTCCATAAACCAAGACGTGTTGCTGTTTTCGGAGGATATGGATATAAACGGCCCAATGCATGAAATCTTGCTAACTCCTCGCCATCCGTGAACATTTTTCTTCTATTTAATCTTGGCATTTTATAAATAACTACTTTTCCGTTATTGATGTTACCAACTAACTCTCCGGTAACAGTTGGCATAAACATTGCGATTCTATCCTCTTTTTGAAAAAGCAAAAAATCACTTATTTGTTTTATTTCTAGTAATTCCTCTTTTTCCAAGTGGGGTATTGGCACAATAACATACAAATCTCCTTTTTCATAAAAGGCATTGTAGTTTCGATAACGAACATATTGATTGCTATTTAAGCGATATTGTTCGAATAAATCCCTTTCCATCATGATCTTTCACTCCTTTTTTCTACATCCTAATTTATATGTATGTATTCAAAGCAAAATCCGAAGTATAAAGTGGAGTTTATTGGAAAAGTTAAGAATAAATTATGAACATAAATTATGCGAAAAACGTATATTATGATAAGAAAAGGTGATAAACGAGATGAAGGATGAAAAGAATATGGACGCTATCGAAAAAAGAGCAAGAGAGCTATTAAAAGAACGCGGAGTAAACCTTAGCGATATTGCTGATTTAGTATATTATTTACAGAAGAAATATCATGCGAATTTACAAATTGAGGAATGTTTAGCGAATGTTGAACGAGTTTTATCAAAACGGGAAGTACAAAACGCTATTATAACAGGAATCGAATTGGATATGTTAGCAGAAAAAAAACTAATTTCCGAGCCATTATTAACAATATTATTAAATGATGAAGGCTTGTATGGCGTTGATGAAATCATTGCCCTCTCCATCATAAATGTATATGGCTCAATCGGTTTTACGAACTACGGTTACATCGATAAGCAAAAACCGGGAATTTTAGAAAAAATCAACGAGAAGCAGGACGATGTTTGCAATACTTTTTTAGATGATATTGTTGGTGCCATTGCAGCAGCAGCATCAAGCCGCCTCGCCCATCGAGCTAAAAATGTGGAGTAGGAAGTTAAATATGGGCAGAAAACCGACTAAGACTACCGTAAAGACAGTAGTTAGTGACCTTTATTGCTTAAATTGTTGGAAAGCGGGCACTAGTGCGGTGTTCTAGTGACCGTAAGTACTCAAAAATTATAAATGCGGTCACTAGCACGGTATTCTAGTGACCGAAGTTGCCCTTAAATTATTAAAACGGGTACTAGCGCAGTGCTCTAATGACCGAAACTACCCAAAATGTATAAAACATTGGCGCATCGCTCTCCTAAATTCTATCCAGCCATTCACTTAAAGAGTCGACTGCATAAGTCGGTTGCTTTTCATAAGTTGTTAATTTTTCCTTTGTTGTTACTCCTGAATGAACTAAAAGCGTATCAAGGCCTGCCTGCATTCCAGCCGCAATATCTGTATCATAATTATCACCAATCATTAATGTCTCTTCCTTTTTCGTCCCTAACACTTTTAAGGCTTGATCCATAATGATTGATTCGGGTTTGCCGATAAAAATTGGCTTTACTCCTGTAGAAACTGATATAACGGATGTCAATGCTCCATTGCCAGGCAGTAGCCCCCTCTCAGTCGGAATCGCTATATCTGCATTTGTCGAAATAAAAGTTGCCCCGCTCCGGATTCCTAAGCAGCCTCTTACTAACTTTTCATAGGAAATATCCCTGTCAATTCCAACAACAACATAATCGGGCTTTTCATCAACAATGGTAAGCTCTTTCTCAAGAAGGGCATGACGGAGGCCGTCCTCTCCAATCATATATATTTTTGTTCCGTTGTTTTGTGCTTTTATGTAATTCGCCGCTGCTTGGCTAGAAGTAAATACTTGTTCTTCTGTTGCCGGTATTTCAAACAACTGCAGCTTTTTCGCAATTTGGTCTGGTCGTCTAGATGAGTTATTTGTGACAAATAAATAGGGGATTTGTTTTTCGTGTAAAGCCTTAACAAATTGAACGGCTTCTTCAATCCGTTCTGTACCGCGATACATCGTTCCGTCTAAATCAATTAAATAAGCATTGTATTTTTTCACAAGTTCACACTCCTCAATATATAAGAAAGAGCTGTCTTACATGTGTCAATATCAATCATAGACACATAAGACAGCTTTATTAGGATTACTTCATTATATGATATTGACATGCACCATCGCCATCGCTTATGCATGAATGTCTAATAATCTTATCTGTACCAAGAACTTCTTTAAATAATTCAAGTTCCCGGTGACAAGCAGCATTATACTTATTAGCGACAAGAGAAATTGGGCAATTATGTTCGGAAAGCTGGAAGCTACCATCTTCATTTTTTTCTAAATTTGCCATGTAGCCGTTATCATTTTGAATTTGAACTAGCTGTTCAAGCCTTTCTTCCAATGGTTTATGATCCAAGCGTTTGATTAGCGCTTCCTTCATACGGTTTTTACGTCTTTCGAACAACTGGTCCACCATTTCTTGGCCGCTCAATTCTTCAATATCAGCTATAAATTCTAGAATAATATTTTTATAGTTTCGTGGAAATAGTTCTTCCCCGGCTTCAGAAAGCTGATAAATATTTAAAGGGCGCCCCATCGCTTGTCGAACTAGAATTGTTTCAACATAACGATCTTTTTCCAACGTATTTAAGTGTCTTCGAACAGCCATTTCAGTAATTTGCAATTGATTCGCCATTTCCGTCACTGTCATACGTTTGTTCATCTTTAACATTGTTAGAATTTCATCCCTAGTTGAAGATGTATTACTAGCCATTGACATCACCACCCTACCCCACACTATAACACAATTTTCGACATTTCTAAAGTTTCATATTTATATATTATCGAATTTTTGTTAACATTTTTATCTTTTAAAAGCAGTTATTACCCCTAATTCATTTTCCAAGTAGCGACGAACCTTGTCTGGGAAAGCCTTTAACGCTTCTAAATGCTCTTTTAATTCCTGTAAAATTTGTCCATGATCAATTTCTGTATAATTTTGGACAACTTCCTTACGGAAAGAAATAATTGTTTTAAGCGGAAGCTCATCATTAGCATCAATTACTTTTTCATCTAATAAAATATCAATAATGTCTTCGTAACTGCCCGGATCCCTCATAATAAAACCATCAATCAACGAATTTCCGACATCAAGAACTGATTCGATTACAAGGTGAACAACTCGCTCTAATGCAAGCTTTTCAAGATGGCTCTGCCAGCTAGTTTGTTCATTAACAATTTTAATATTGTTTTCAATTAGTTGTAATAATTGTTCAATTTTATCACGATCTACAAAATACAACTGTAATCCACCTCACATTTTTTCTTATATTTATTATGTTCATTTCGCATATATTTATTTTAGCATAGCATCATCCAATTTCGATAATCTTTTGACAGAAAACCGACATACTAATAATAACAATATAGCATTTTCCACGACAAGATATGGTTCTTGTTGTAAAATAGATTTCGGTAAGCAAAAGTTCGAGGATGGAGGAGATTATTATCTCAGATTTTTTCTTTCTTTATGATGATATAGTTGAAGCCAAAACGAGATTCATCAGTTTTGTCGGTACGAAGCAAAGATTTGATTTAGCTATCATTCAAACGGATCGCTATTATGGTAAAAATATTGTTCTTGACACGCAAAGCCATCGCTTTGCGATTATCGGTCATGATGATTTGAATGAACCAGGCTATCTTGAAGATATTTATAATTTAGATGAAGAAGATGCGGAAGACCTTCGTCATTTTCTTAGAGGAATTACTTCAATATAAATTGGATTGACTTTCATTACATGAAACCGCCTTTTATAGTGAATCCTACCTATAGGAGGTGGTTTTTTTGGGTTTTTGGAATAAAAGTGGAAAACGTGAGGAATATGCGGATTTTGGAAATGTTGAAACAATGCGAAACTTTTTAATTCCTGAGGAATTTCCTGATGGAGCATATGGCTGTTCAATTCGACAAGAGGCACCCGTGGAACTTAAGAGTACACCGTGGGAAGAAGGACAGCGTAGATACAGTGCTTTCAACTACGAGTTCAAGTCTATGCATCAAGATTTGCCGCGTGAATATCCTGGTGCACACCCAACGCACGATGACCCTGATACGAATCACGAAATGCCGTATACATCACCGTAGTGTATAAAAAATAAGATTCCACAAACCTCGGTTTGTGGAATAAATTACTACCGCTTTACCTTTTTTAAAACAAAATAAGCACAGCCAAAATTGCAATATTCATACAAATATTCTGAAAGTGTACTAATTTTCGTTTCCGCTGTTGCTTTTTGGTTTGCATCATCAAAAAAACCTTTTAATCTTAGTTGGCTATATCCCCAGTCACCAACAATATAATCATATTTATTTAAAATATCGCTATACCGTTCTTTAATAGCATCCTCATTAAATCCGTCACGATAGTCTTCTACAACCTCATATTGTATACCGTTTATTATCATCCTCTCACCTCTTTACCGATTATTTTATCATATTGCTTATGTTTTTTGTAGCAGCGTCGACTTGTTCATCTGCATGATACGATGACCGTACAAGGGGTCCTGACTCACAATGCTTAAAGCCTTTTTCTATAGCAGTTTTTTTAAGTTCAGCAAACTCGTTGGGATGATAATACTTTTCTACAGGCAAATGCTGTCGTGTTGGCTGTAAATATTGGCCAATTGTTAAAATATCAACGTCATGTGCTCTTAAATCAGCCATTGCTTCGATAATCTCAGCCCTAGTTTCTCCTAGGCCAATCATGATGCTTGACTTTGTTGGAACCGAAGGCTGAATTTGCTTTGCATTATAAAGAAATTGCAATGAGCGATCATATTTTGCCTTGGACCGAACTCGGTCTGAAAGGCGGCGCACCGTTTCAATATTATGGTTTAAAATATCAGGCTTCGCTTCCATCAAAACCTTCAAACTGTCTAGATTACCACCTAAATCTGATGGCAGCACCTCAATCGACGTGAATGGCGAGCTTTCGCGAACTGCTCTAATTGTTTCAGCAAATATCGTTGCTCCCCCATCAGATAGATCATCACGAGCAACAGCTGTAATGACAACGTGCTTTAAATTCATCGCTTTGACAGAATCCGCAACCCTTTTTGGCTCCTCTAAGTCCGTTTCGGTTGGAAGACCTGTCTTGACGGCACAGAACCGACAGGCCCGCGTACATACATCGCCAAGAATCATAAATGTTGCAGTTCGTCTTTCTGCCCAGCATTCATGAATGTTCGGACATTTAGCCTCTTCACAAACAGTATGTAAGTCTTTCGTACGCATCAGATTTTTTAATTCCGTATAATTTTCATTTGTATTTAACTTTATTTTAAGCCATTCCGGTTTTCTTTTAAAATTTTCAGCCGTCATCTTCTCACTCCAACTATTTAAGTAGTCATATTGTGTTCAATGTACCATACTGTGCCTATCATTTCTACCTTTCCATTATTTAACCTATTGTTAACTTTATTTCCCAACTATTTATTTTTGATTTCTTAACAAACTAACAATAGGAATTAATTATTGAAAGGGGAATTTGACGTTGTGAAACGAACAGTCATTTTTATACTCTTACTTCTATTTTTTTCGAGTATAGACCCGAACATAACGAGAGCAACTCCAACAACTGAAAATATTTATCAAGAAAGATTGGCCTTATATAAAAAAATAGAAGCAATCACACAAATATCTTGGTATTATATCGCGGCCATTGATCAATATGAACGAAGTGTACGCCGCGCCCGCCGAGACCTGCCGAAAGAACAAGGATTAATAGGAATTTATTTTTCACCACGCCAATGGGTTGGTCCGCTAAATCCAAATCTTGATGAAACGAATGACAATATGATTAAATTTTTTGGAGGTATTGGCTTAGACGGCAATGATGACGGATTGGCGGATCGCAATAATGATGAGGACGTATTATTTACATTTGCGCACTATATTTCATCCTACGGTTTTGACAAGAAACATATTAAAATCGCCCTTTGGGATTATTATCAACGTGATAAAACAGTTGGGATTATTATGAATAATGCTCGACTGTTTGAACAATACGGCTTAAATATTTCCGAAAAACATGCTTTTCCTATGCCACTTAAATGGAATTATTCCTATCGAAGTACATGGGGAGATCGCCGTGGATGGGGTGGTATTCGTATCCATGAAGGAACAGATATATTTGCAGGTTATGGGACACCTATTCGTTCAACAAGTTACGGTGTAGTTGAACTGAAAGGATGGAATAAATATGGGGGATGGAGGGTAGGAATTCGGGATATTAACAATAATTACCATTACTATGCTCATTTATCTGGTTTTGAGGGAAAACTAAAGCCAGGTCAACTCGTTGAAGCTGGCCAAATCATTGGATACGCAGGAAGTTCTGGTTACGGCCCACCAGGTACATCGGGTAAATTCCCTCCACATCTTCATTACGGAATATATAAAGACAACGGGATTACCGAATGGTCTTATGACCCATACCCATCGCTACGCACATGGGAAAGACAAGAACGACAACGGAAAAAATAATGAAACGTGGGGACACTAAAACGTCCCCACGTCCCCGTAATTAAGGTAGTGGCACTTCTATTGATGGCTTACCACCTTCCCCACTATTGTAGAAATATGGAACTTCACCTTGAATGTTTCTTATATCAATTGGGATATTAGTTGTAACAGTAATCATCTTAGATTCAAATGGTATAATGACTTTAAGCTTGACCTTCACATGAATAAACAGCTCAATGAGAACATTGTTTATACCATGCTCGGTTACTTTTTTTATAACATCAGAATTTACTTCACCAACCATTGAAAAACGAACAGGAATGACTGGTCCTAGGTTTGCCAATAATACATTTCCGCTTGCCTGACCTAGTGGAATTTCGGCAATAATGCCTTTTCGGTTAGGTGGAACTGTTACTGGTTGTTCCTCTGAAAAATGAGTTGGAGGAACTTCACCTTTTTCAATCGCATGCAAATAATCTTGGACAGTTTGTGTTGAATCCCATAGAAAATTTCTCATTGCCGCTGTATTCCAACCAATGGTTGAAATTCTGCCATCCTCTGCTTTTTCAACAATAACTAAATCATCTATTTGTTCATTGTCTTCAGCAATTTTCTTTTTTAATGCTTCATTTATTGCTTGGGTTGCAAATTGTTCTGCCCTACTTTCAGCTATGCTCATTAAAGTTGGTTGAATACCTTTATTAATAATCCATAAACCTTGGAAGGTAAAAAGTGCAAAAATTATAAAAGTAATAATAAACACAGCTTGAAAAGGTAAGGGCCCTTTTCTAGAATAGCGCCGCCTAAATTTAACCAAAAAAAATCCCCCCTTAACAACAATCTATGTTTGTTAAGAGTGGACTATTTCATTTTTCCCTAATAAGGTTGTATCTGTTTCAACGATAAAAATTGTCAATTCTTTCAGCAAATCAATTTCATATGGTTCTTGTAAATACATACCATTTTCTTCGATAATTCTAATAATCGGTCTGTCAGTTGAACCAATATTTTGCCTCACAACAATACCCTTTCGTCCATCATTTAAATATACGGTTAAACCAATTGGATAAGCGGCAATGGCCTTTCGAAAGGCTTCAACCAAACCGATTTCAAATTGTGAGCCCGCACCCGCATATAAAATTTCCAGACCTTCATTAGGCAGCATCGCTTTTCGGTAAACTCGATTGGAAGTTACGGCATCATAAACATCTGTAATCGCCAAGATACGGCCGAAATAATGAATATCTTCACCAACTAATCCTCTTGGATATCCCTTTCCATTTATCCGTTCATGGTGTTGATAAGCACAGTGAGCTGCTAATAATGGAATTGTAGGTGCATTCCTTAAAAGATTAAAGCCATCTTCAGAATGTCTTTTCATAACAACGTATTCTTCATCCGTTAATTTTCCGCGCTTAGTTAAAATATCATACGGGACAAGCATTTTACCAACATCGTGAAGCATCGCTCCTAGCCCAAGTTGCTCTAACTTCCGTTCTGGTAATTTTAGTTGAACACCGAGAGCAAGACTATAGATTGTTACATTTAAAGAATGTGTAAATATATAATGGTCATAAACAGAAACCTCTGATAATAATGAAATAACATCATTATGGTTTTTTATTTGTTCCAATATATCACGTACGACAAAAGAAAACCTTTTACCAAGCTGTTCAACAACAAACACCTTGGATAATGATTTTTCTTTTTGAACAATCTCGAACGTTTGCTCGATTGTTTCAACGGCCTCTTTTCGCGTTTTTTCCGATATTGGAGACTTAATTTCTACATCCCTTGTAAAAGGGTCATCTACATATACATAGGAAATACCTAAATCTATTAAACGCTTAATCATCCTTTCAGTAAGCGGTATCCCTTCGCCAATTAAGGCTTGACCCTGACCATTGAAAATAGGTCTACCAAGGGTTACACCTTCTTCCAATGTATTCGTTGAAATCAATCTCATTTTTTCCTAACCCCTAACTCTGCTTGAGTCTGTATTTTACTATTATTATGATACCAAATAAAATCATAATTTGTAGAATTGCGTCGTATTTTGTCGAAAATATTTCACATTACTAAATAAAAAAAGCGGCGTTTGCCTATAGACAAATTCCGCTTATTAATATAAACGCTATTTTCACTGTTTATAACATTCTTAACAAAGCATCCTTTCCTTTCATCCCTACCATAATCCCATATTTCTCAGCCTCAATTGTTACTGACTCCAGTGGGGCCTCCAATAACTGATCGATTGTCCTTACACCAACCGCCCTTCCGGCGATAATTCCTCTATCCTTTAACCGCTCATTTAATAAGGCTACATCTAACGCCCCACACATAATATAACCTTTATCTGAAGTTACAGCCATAAAATTCGTTTTTGGAAGCGCAACGGTAATCGCTGTAAATTGCTGATTATCTATTTTAATCGGTTCCATTTTAATCATCCATACTACACATCCTTTCTATTATCACTTTATGAAAAATAGAAAAAATCTGTATAGGTGTTTGTCCTATTAAATTTGAACAATTAAACGAATGCCAATGATGATAAGAATAAACCGCAAAATCTTAACAACAGTATCAGCTTTCATTCGTTGATTAATAATCGAACCTATTTTGGCGCCAATCCATGCCCCCGGTATTAAGGCAATCGCAATTATCCAGTCTATATTCCCAAGGTTAAAATGAGTATAGGAGCTAACCGTTGACGATAAAAAAATTAAAAACATAGAGGTAGCTACAGCAATATGGGGCGGAAATCTAAATAATAACAGCATCGCTGGAACCATTAAGGAGCCGCCGCCAATGCCAAAAATACCTCCTAGAAAACCAACAATAAAAGAAATGAATATCGCAAAAAAAATATTAAAACTATATTGATTTGTGTTTCCACGTTCATCTACACTCGTTCGATTGATTCTAAAACGGCTCGTTGACGAGGTTTTTGCCTTTAATCTCCCTCTAAACATTAATGTTAACGAAATAAATATTATAAAAATACCAAAGTAAAGATTAAACTGTTCAGCATTTAAATATTTGTTCGTCATCGCACCTATAATAGCCCCTGGTGCACTACCAATAAAAAACAGCAAACCGCTTACGTAATCAATCTTTTTAAGCTTTATATATGTCAATGTCGAAGATAAGCCGGTGGCTATGATTACTAACGAAGATGTTCCAACAGCAATTTGCGGCGAAATTTTACCTATCAACACCGTATATGCACTAATGAATAACAATGCAGGTACAGTAATAATTCCTCCACCAAGTCCAACTAAGCTTCCAATAACACCCGATGACAAGCCAACTATAAACAAAACTACCCATTCCATTATTAACTCACTACCTTCTGTATAGGGTCCGCCCCCTATTAGAAAGACACGACTTGCCGCCCATAACGGCGGAAGCACCTAAAGGTATGACCTAAAGGCCCCCGATGTCCTTTCTTATACTGATATCCGACAAAAGTTATATTTTCTTATCAGTATAATAACAAAACTCAGGGCTGTTTATCCAGCCCCGAGTCGTATACAAGTAAAATATGTCGAAATTTAGCCGATGGATCCTTCCATCTCGAACTTTATCAATCGATTCATTTCAACCGCATATTCCATTGGAAGTTCACGTGTAAATGGTTCGATAAAGCCCATGACAATCATTTCTGTTGCTTCTTGCTCGGAAATACCTCTGCTCATGAGATAGAACAGCTGCTCTTCTGATACTTTTGATACTTTTGCTTCATGCTCTAGTGAAATATTTTCAGTTAGAATTTCATTGTAAGGGATTGTGTCGGATTTCGATTTATTGTCCATAATTAATGTATCACATTCAACATTTGAACGAGAGCCATCTGCTTTGCGGCCGAAATGGACAACACCACGGTATGTTACATTTCCACCATGTTTAGAAATTGATTTCGATACAATCGTTGAAGATGTATTGGGCGCTAAATGAATCATCTTTGCGCCTGCATCTTGGTGCTGACCTTTACCAGCGATTGCAATTGATAGCGTTAAGCCGCGCGCGCCTTCGCCTTTCAAAATACATGCTGGATATTTCATCGTTAACTTAGAGCCGATGTTGCCATCAATCCATTCCATTGTGCCATTTTCATCAACCGTTGTCCGCTTCGTAACAAGGTTGAAAACGTTATTCGCCCAGTTTTGGATTGTTGTATAACGACAATAAGCATTTTTCCCGACGATAATTTCAACAACGGCACTATGCAATGAATTTGTCGTGTAAACAGGTGCTGTACAACCTTCAACATAATGGACTGAAGCATCATCATCGACAATGATTAAAGTCCGTTCAAATTGCCCCATGTTCTCAGAGTTAATCCGGAAGTATGCTTGTAGTGGTGTATCGACCTTCACACCTTTTGGTACATAAATAAAAGAACCACCAGACCATACCGCTGAATTAAGCGCTGCAAATTTATTATCTGCAGGCGGAACAACCGTGCCAAAATATTTTTTAAAAATTTCTTCATTTTCTCTTAACGCCGAATCTGTATCTTTAAAAACAATTCCTAAATCTTGAAGGTCTTGTTTCATATTATGATAAACAACTTCCGATTCATATTGCGCTGAAACACCTGCTAAATATTTCTGCTCCGCTTCCGGAATTCCAAGCTTATCGAACGTATTTTTAATTTCCTCAGGAACCTCATCCCAAGATTTCTCGGATTTTTCAGAGGGCTTAACATAATACGTAATTTCGTCAAAATTTAATTCGCTTAAATCCCCGCCCCATTGCGGCATTGGGAGTTTATTAAATAAGTCCAATGATTTTAAGCGAAAATCGAGCATCCATTGTGGTTCTTGTTTCATTTTCGAGATTTCTTCGACAATCTCTTTTGTTAGACCACGTTTTGATCTAAAAATCGAAACGTCTTTATCTTTGAAGCCATATTTATAATCACCGATTTCCGGCATTTTCTTTGCCATCGCTATAATCCCTCCTTACATTATTCTTGTTCCTGTTCCAAGCCTTTTTCCATTGCCTTCCAGCATAATGTCGCACATTTAATGCGGGCAGGAAACTTCGCAACACCTGCTAATGCTTCAATATCGCCTAAATCTAAATCTGAATCATCATATTCTTCACCGAGCATCATTTTTGAAAAAACATCCGCCATTTTCAATGCTTTAGCAACCTTTTGGCCTTTAATCGCTTGGCTCATCATCGAAGCAGACGACATACTAATCGAGCAGCCTTCACCGTCAAATTTCACATCTGTGACAATGCCGTTTTCAATTTTTAATTGCAATTGAATGCGATCACCACATGTTGGATTATTCATATTTATTGTAATATCACTTTCATCATGCATAATCCCACGGTTTCGTGGATTTTTATAGTGATCCATAATTACCTTGCGATAAAGTGCATCTAAATCAATATTTCTATTAGTAGAGGACATTTCCAAAATACTCCTTTGTCTTGATTAAAGCTTTAACAAAGACGTCAATTTCTTCTTCAGTATTATAAAGGTAAAAGCTTGCGCGTGCTGTCGCCGATACATTTAACCATTTCATTAACGGTTGAGCACAATGATGTCCGGCGCGAACAGCAATTCCTTCTGCATCAAGGACGGTCGCCACATCATGGGGATGAACATCATCAATTGTAAAGGTTACAAGGCCTGCTCTTTCTTTTGGTCCATAAATCGTAACACCCTCAATTTCGCTTACTTTTTCCAGTGCATACTGGGCTAATTTATGTTCATATGCAGAAATGTTGTCGATGCCAATTTCTTCAAGGAAATCAATTGCCGCCCCTAAACCAATTGCACCAGCAATAATCGGCGTACCGCCTTCGAATTTCCACGGAAGCTCTTTCCAAGTAGAATCATATAAATCAACAAAGTCAATCATTTCACCGCCAAATTCAACTGGCTCCATTTTTTCTAGTAAAGCTTTTTTCCCGTATAGTACACCGATTCCCGTTGGACCACACATTTTATGTCCAGAAAAGGCGTAAAAATCACAATCTAAATCTTGAACATCAACCTTCATATGCGGTGTACTTTGCGCACCATCGACAACCATAACTGCACCATTTTTGTGGGCAATCGCGGCAATTTCTTTTACTGGGTTAATCGTTCCTAAAACGTTGGAAACATGCATAACGGAAACAATTTTTGTATTTGGTGTTACTGTTTTTTCAACATCAGCTAATGCAATCGTCCCATCTTCTTGCAATGGAATGTATTTAAGCGTTGCTCCTGTTGCTTTTGCCACCTGCTGCCAAGGAATAATGTTGCTGTGATGCTCCATCGGTGTGATAACAATTTCGTCTCCTACACCGAGGTTTGCCCGGCCATAGCTTGCCGCCACCGTATTTATAGCGGTTGTCGTACCGCGGACAAAGATAATTTCTTGGACTGATTTGGCGTTAATAAATTTTCTAACCTTCTCGCGTGCACCTTCATACCCATCGGTAGCTAAAGTACCGAGCGTATGTACACCACGGTGAACGTTAGAATTATACTCGCGATAGTAGCGGTCTAAGGCTTCAATAACTTGGACCGGCTTTTGCGATGTTGCCGCACTATCCAAATAGACAAGCGGATGATTATTTACTTGTTGATGGAGAATCGGGAACTGTTTGCGAATGTCTTGAATATCTATATTCATTATCGAACTTTCCTTTCAATCACTTCAACGAGCTGGTTTTTCACATTTTCAATTGCTAATTCATTGACAACAGGCTTTAGGAAACCGTGAATAATCAAACGTTCCGCTTCCCGTTTCTCAATCCCACGACTCATTAAATAGTAGAGCTGGATTGGGTCAACACGGCCAACTGAAGCAGCATGTCCTGCCATTACATCATCTTCGTCAATTAACAAAATCGGATTAGCATCGCCACGTGCCTGTTCACTAAGCATTAAAACACGGGATGTTTGTTCAGCATTTGATTTTGTTGCGCCATGTTCAATTTTACCAATTCCATTAAAAATATTTGTTGCCTCGTCCCTTACAACACCATGATTTAAAATATTTCCTTCAGAATATTTGCCGAAATGAATAATTTTTGTTGTGATATTTTGCTTTTGATCTCCACGACAAACAGTAACAGTTTTTGAATCAGCAAACGAACCGTCGCCTTTTAAGTTCGTGATATTTTCTGAAACCGTATTTCCGTCATTCATTTGCCCTAAGGCCCACTCAATACGGCCGTCCTTGCCGACAACACCGCGGCGGTTTACATAAGCTGTCATTCCACTCGCGAAATTATCAACAGCACCGTAATGAACTTTTGTATTTGCACCAGCAATGACTTCAGCGATAATATTCGCGACATTCTCTTTGGTGGAAAAAGAAAGATAATTTTCAATATATGTTACAGAGCTACTGTCTTCAGCAACAACAATAACATGATTAAAAAGCGCCGTCTCTTCGTCTTGCCAGTAGATTACTTGCAGCGGCTCCTTCACTTCGACATTTTTCGGAACATAAATAAACGTACCGCCGTTCAGTAAAGCTGCATGGAGCGCTGTTAGCTTATGTTCATCAACCGTAACCGCTTTTGTCATAAAATATTTTCTTAGTAATTCACTATGGGTAGTTGCTGCTGTTACAATATCTGTAAAAATAACACCTTGATTTGAAAGCTCTTCCGATATAGCAGTATATGCTAACGAGCCATTACGTTGTATGAGTAAATTTTGATTTTTTGCATCAACATTAACTAACGCTTTAATTTCATTTGGGAGCTGTTCCAAAGACTGGACAGCATCTTTTTTTATACCATGATTGAAATTAGTGAAATTCCAATTATCAATTTTTGTTTTATCCGCTTTAGGTAACGGTAGTTCGTTCACCTTTTGAAGCGCCTCTATGCGTAAATTTTTAAGCCACTCAGGCTCTCCTACTGTTTTTGAAAATTGACTTACATACTCAGCATCGTATGGAAGTTTTGTTTCGACTGTCATCAAAATCCCCTCCTCACTGCTTTTACGCTTCTTGACCTACAGTTTCGTCTTCGATTCCTAGCTCTTTTTTGATCCAATCGTATCCTTCCGCTTCCAAACGTTCCGCTAATTCAGCTCCACCTGTTTTGACAACACGGCCTTGCATCATAACGTGAACAACGTCAGGCTTAATATAGTTCAGTAGACGTTGATAGTGAGTGATCATTAAACAGCCAAAGTTTTCGCCGCGCATTTCATTAATCCCTTTTGATACAACCTTTAACGCATCAATATCAAGACCTGAATCAATTTCATCTAAAATCGCAATTTTCGGCTCAAGCATCATTAATTGTAAAATTTCATTACGCTTTTTCTCACCGCCGGAAAAGCCTTCATTTAAATAGCGTTGTGCCATATTAAGATCCATATCTAAAAACTGCATTTTTTCATCCATTGAACGGATGAATTTCATTAATGAAATTTCATTTCCTTCACCACGACGAGCGTTGATGGCGGATCTTAAAAAGTCAGAATTTGTAACGCCGGTAATCTCACTTGGATATTGCATTCCTAAAAATAAGCCAGCACGTGCACGCTCATCTACTTCCATCTCAAGTACATTTTTTCCATCAAGTGTAATACTGCCTTTTGTTACTGTATATTTTGGATGTCCCATAATTGAGGAAGCTAGCGTTGATTTCCCTGTACCGTTAGGGCCCATGATTGCATGAATTTCCCCGCCTTTTACTTCAAGGTTTACACCTTTTAAAATTTCCTTCCCCTCAATCTCAACATATAGATCTTTAATTGATAAAGTAGATGACATATCTATACCTCCATATTATCTTAGTCCCTTTATTTTCAATGTTTTTATAAAAGGATCTTACTATTCTCATTCTATTCTCATTCTAATCTTATACTAAATGATATAACATAGCAACCATGAGTTTTTTGTATAAAAATACTTTTTATACAAAAATGTATATAAAGTAAGCTTCTGTTGTTTTTTAGTTTTTGTAATCTCTGTTAAAAAATGTACAAAAAAGACATGTGGAGCACTTTTTATGTCCACATGTCTTTTCATTTAAAAACTCAATTATTATTCATTTGCCGGGATGACAGCACCTTTATATTTTTCAGTTATAAAGTCAGCAATTTCTTTCGATTGCAATACTTCAACTAATGTTTTGATTTCTGGACGATTTTCATCACCTGCACGAGCGACGACAATATTTACATAGGGATTGTTTTCTGGTGATTCAATCGCAATTGGGTCTTTCGCTGGGTCTAAATCAGCATCTAAGGCAAAGTTTGAGTTAATTAACACAGCATCACCTTCGCCATTTTTGTATGCTTGCGCTAATAGGCTTGGCTCAACACTAGTAATAAACTTTATTTTCTTTAGATTTTCAACAATATCATCGACAGTTGCCGCTGATTTATCAACGCCTTCTTTCAGTTTAATTAAACCTTTTTCTTCAAGCATTGATAACATCCGACCATGGTCTGAAACAGAGTTGCTCATGATGATTTCTGCACCTTTTGGAAGCTCTTCAAGTGACTTATATTTTTGTGAATAAACACCAATTGGCTCAATATGAACGCCACCAACATTGACGAAATCATAATCAAATTCTTTTTTCTGTAACTCTAAGTAAGGAATATGCTGAAAATAATTAACGTCTAGTTCTTTTCCATCTAAAGCCTTGTTAGGCAAAACATAATCTTGGAATGGAACAATTTCAAGTTCAATGCCTTTTTCAGCTAAAATTGACTCCGCATGTTCTAAAATTTCCGCATGAGGAACATTTGAAGCACCAACGACTAGTTTTACACTTTTCGTTGTGTCTTCTGTTTTTGCTGGCTGTTGTTGATTTTCCTCTGCTGTTTCTTTGTTTGCGTTGCCTCCACCACATGCTGCAAGCGCAAAAATGACAAATAGTGAAGTCAATAGAAGTAATAATTTTTTCATTCTGTGTTAACCCCCTTAAATTTTTATCTTTTATCTATTTTAGAAGTGACAATGTCACCAATAAACTGAATGGTAAAAACAATTACTAAAATTAAGATAGTCGCTAAAATTGTGACATCATTATGATTACGTGAATATCCTTCTAAAAATGCAAGGTTTCCAAGACCGCCTGCTCCAACTGCACCAGCCATTGCTGTATAGCCAACAAGCGCAATCGCCGTTACAGTAATCCCTGAAATTAAGGCTGGCATCGATTCAGGCAACAACACCTTAAAAATAATCGTCGTTGTTTTTGCCCCCATTGCCCGCGCTGCTTCCAAGACTCCTTTATCAATTTCTCTTAAGGCGATTTCTACCATACGTGCATAAAATGGTGCTGCACCAATAATGAGTGCTGGAAGAGCAGCATTAGCACCGAGTATTCGACCGACTATTAATTTTGTAAATGGTATGAGTAAAATTATTAGGATAATAAATGGTATTGAACGGAAAATGTTAACAAATGCCGCAACAATCGAATTGATTGCTTTATTTTCCCAAATATTACCTTTCGAAGTTAGAAATAATAATAGTCCAAGAATAATGCCAAGAATAAATGTCGCTGCAACAGATATGCCTGTCATATATAATGTTTCGATTGTGGACTCCCACATTTTAGGCCATTTCACATTCGGAAGTAATGTCTCAAGCATGAACGATTACCTCCACTTCAACTTTATGTTCACGAATAAAAGCAAGCGCTTTGTCAATTTCATTTACTTCTCCTTCAAGATGTATGAACAAAGTTCCGTAGGCGCCATTTTGCGTTTGCGAAATTTTGCCTTGCAAAATATTTACGTTAATCTTAAATTTACGGATTAAATCATTCATTAACGGTTGTTCAGCGTTATCACCAACAAAGGTAAGCTGAATAACCTTGCCATTCGGATATTTCTGTAATAAATGATCAATTGTTTCCATTGTTTGCTCGGGCTCTGTTACTTGTTGGACAAACCGTTTTGTAATCGGCTTTTTTGGCTTGCTGAATACTTCAAGTACAGAGCCTTCTTCAACAATTCGGCCATTTTCCATAACAGCAACACGATGACAAATTTTGCGAATGACGTGCATTTCATGAGTGATTAAGACAATCGTAAGCCCTAATTTTTCATTAATATCAACAAGTAGGTCTAAGATTTGGTCTGTTGTTTGCGGGTCTAAAGCCGAAGTTGCTTCATCACATAAAAGCACTTTCGGATGGTTAGCTAGCGCTCTAGCAATGCCGACTCGTTGCTTTTGACCACCACTAAGCTGGGAAGGGTAGGCCTCTTCTCTTCCTTCTAAACCTACTAGTTTAATAAGCTCATCAACTCTTTTCAGCCGTTCCACTTTAGGAACCCCGGCTATTTCTAACGGAAACGCAATATTTTCCCTAACCGTTCTTGACCATAAAAGGTTAAAATGTTGAAAAATCATCCCGATTTCTTGGCGGGCTTTCCGTAGCTCAGCACCTTTGATATTTGTTAAATTGCGTCCTGCAACTTCAACTATCCCAGTTGTAGCTTGTTCAAGTCTATTTAATAAGCGAATAAGTGTACTTTTACCCGCACCACTATATCCAATGATTCCATATATTTCACCTTCGTTAATTCTTAAATCAACTTGGTCAACCGCTCTAACCTCAATAGCATTCGATTTAAAAATCTTTTCGACACCTTTTAAAGTAATCATGCTACACTTTCACCTTCTTCCATCGCTATTATACACTTTCTACTACGATGATGCAGAAAAACCTTTCCGCAGACAAGCAGAAAGGCTTTGAATAGTCCCTTTCTCTCATCTTCCAAAGTTGCAATACTAAATAAAGCAATACTTTGTGTGAATTGGCACCATTTCAAAGCGAATTGCTTTGACGGTTGCCGGGTTTCATAGGGCACATTCCCTCCACCTCTCTTGATAAGAGTTATTTTTAATTATTATATAAAAATAGTATATGGTAGAAATTTTAGCATGGACAACTTTTTAGTGTCAATATTACTATTTTATTTTGAAGTAATGCCTGTTGCTTTTTCAATTGCTTGTTCTAAATCCTCTAAAATATCATCAATATTTTCAATACCAATTGATAGGCGAATTAAGTCTTCCGATACCCCTGATTTCTTCAATTCTTCTTCACTTAATTGTGAATGCGTCGTGCTCGCTGGGTGGATAATTAAACTTTTTGCATCACCAACATTGGCAACATGTGACCAAAGCTGTACATTGTTTATTAATTTTGCACCCGCTTCACGCCCACCTTTAATTCCAAATACGACTACTGAGCCAGCTCCTTTTGGCAAGTATTTAGCAACATAGGGATTTGAAGGGTGGTTTTCTAATTCTGGATGCAATACCCACTCAACAGCAGGGTGACTTTGTAAATATTCAAGCACTTTTCTTGTGTTAGCAATATGTTCCTTCATCCGTACATGTAAAGTTTCTAAACCTAAATTTAGTTGGAAAGCGGCAAACGGACTTAATGCAGGTCCCATATCACGTAATAATTGCACTCTAGCTTTGATAATAAAGGCTGCTGCCCCGATATCTCTTGCATAGACAAGACCGTTATAGCTTGGGTCTGGGTTTGTAAAGCCTGGGAATTTCGGTGAATTCCAATCAAACTTACCTCCATCAATAATCACGCCACCAAGCGTTGTACCGTTTCCGCCTAGCCATTTAGTTGCAGAGTGAACAACAATATCAGCCCCAAATTCGATTGGTCGGCATAAATATGGTGACGCAAATGTATTATCAATAATAAGTGGAATGCCTGCTTCATGTGCAATATTTGCTACCGCTTCGATATCTAATACATGTAAGCTTGGGTTGCCAATTGTTTCCGCAAAAACTGCTTTTGTTTTGTCGGTTATCGCTCTGCGGAAATTTTCAGGATCTGTTGGATCAACAAACTTAAAATTAATGCCATACTTTGGTAATGTTTGTGCAAATAAATTATAAGTTCCACCATAAAGCGTTGATGCGGCTACAATTTCATCACCAGCTCCAGCAATATTTAAAATCGCTAGTGTGATGGCTGACGAACCACTTGCAACAGAAAGGGCACCCACTCCTCCTTCTAATAGGGAAATTCTTTCTTCGAATACAGTGCAAGTTGGATTGTGAAGTCTAGTATATATGTACCCAGGCTCTGCTAATGAAAATAAATTTGCTGCATGCTCTGCATCTTTAAATAAATAGGCATTTGATGGGTAGATTGCCGTTGCTTGCGCACGTGTCCCTTCATCAAGCTGTAGACCGCCGTGAATTCCTAAAGTTTCAATACGGTAATTTTTTTGACTACTCATTTTATACATCTCCCTTTTTAAATATAAATACCCCTCATCAGATAAGATGAGGGGATAACAATTCACACTCTACTTATCTTTCAGAGCAATTGCTCTGTAGGAATTGGCACCGTGTTTTTAAAATAAAAACCGGTTGCCGGGCTTCATAGGGCCGGTCCCTCCACCTCTCTCGATAAGAACATTTTTAACTTTCTTATTTAATTTAGGCTAATCCTATCACCTTTCTTAGTCTTTGTCAAATATTTTTCGATTTATGATTTGCTTAGTTCAAAAGAGCAACAATATAATATTGACTCTACTTTTAAAATATAGCGAAATTTCCCCTCTACAGCTAGTTCTCCTCTTTTTTTGAGAGTTTGCAATTTCTCTCTACCTTCAATTAGCTCGATAAGTGTTGTGGAATCACCACGGATTGTTAAAGCGTATCCGTCATGACCATTTCGATTGTTTAAGCTTACATCATTTCCATTTAATACTAAAGTAATTTCATTATCTTCAAACGGACAAAACAGCACTGTTATATTTTCATTTTCTAATAACGGTAAAATATGAGAGGCATATTTCAAACGGCTAATGAAATTTTGTAACGCTTTCTCCACATCATTCTTTCCCATTTTCCACACCCTATTTCAGACTAAAATCCCCTATGTTTACTTAATTCTCCAGAAAACAAAATTAACCTTGATTATTTGTTCGACAATTCTGAAAATATACTCACCAAAAAAAGACAAACTCCTCTATCACAGTGGAATTTGTCTTTATTTCCTGAGAAATATTGTCTAATTATTATGCTTTTGATTATTGCCGCCTTTACCTTGATTGTTTCCCTTTTGACTTCGTTCATTTTTCCGCTTATCACTTTGGTTTGGATGTTTATCTATACGATAGTTTTGTTTTTCATCGTCCTTCCTATTGCCTGTTTGCTTGTTTTTTGGCGAGGAATCTTCCCAAGATTTTTTTATATTCGGATTCGTTTCTTTGTTTTTCTTATTATTTTCATTATCACTTTTCTTATTGCTTGCGTTTTTCTCGTCTTTTTTGATTTTCACATCTTTAGCGTTTTTATTACTGTCATTTTGCTTTTTAATCACATTTTGAGTTTTGTCTTTCCCATTTTCTTCTTTACCATTATTTTTTTCAGTTCTTTTCTCGGCTCTATTATCAGTTTTTTGTTGTTTTTCAATTTCTTTTTTAGATGACTTTTGCTTTTTTTGTTCTAGCCTCTCATAAATTTTTGTAACGGAAAGATCCTTCGTTTCCTCCACCGTCAGGTTTTCCTTCGCTTCTTTATATAGTAAATACTTTCCGGTTGAAACTCCTACATCCTTTGCCTCTTTTCTTGTGTTTTCATCACCTTTTAACGTTGTAACAACAACACCATCTGTTTCTATATCCTTTTTAATTTCATTAAGATTAGCTTCAACTGCTGCTTCGGCATTTTTATTAATGTATGTTGTTGTAACTAATACATCATGATTTTCTTTGAGATAACCATCTTTTTTTGCTAATTCCATTGTGTGATTAATGAATTGTGACAATGATTGGTTACGATAGTTTTCTTGAATTTGCGAAACTATATTTTTTCCATCCTCATTTATTGGAATGACTTCGACAACCTTTAATTTTTCATTTACACCTACTTCTAGACTCGGATTTATATCTAAGCTAATATAGGCGGCAACAGCTAAATTACTTTGCTTAAACATTGAAAACTGGGTAAAAAACAAAAGCAATACAGCGACAACCGCTGCAATCGAAATGGCTAGCCGCTTAGCTTGAAAAAGACTAAAGTAGTTTGATACGGGCACATCGATTTCTGAACCAATTTCAATATGTTGGCCTTGCTTTAGAGTAACATGTTCAAAAGCTCCATCTGTTGTTAAAACGACTGCTTTCCGATTTTTGATTTCCATTACAATTCCTTTATTCATTTCTGTGCCCTCCTCTCTCCGGCTCAATATAAGATTTTAGAGCATGGAATTGACCAATATGGATTAAAGCTATTGCAATAATATACTTTCGATTCCTTTCGATTGTTTTCCGGCTACACGATACAAGTGTTTCTAATTCTTTTACTGGCAGTCGTCTTTTTTCTACAAGTGCCTTCTTTATTTCAATATTTTCTACAACTATTTTGGCGATTCTTTTCGCATTTTCCCTTGCATCAAGATGTTTTGGGCATTCGCCACTTAGCGCCTCAAAGGTTATGCCATAGCTTAACAACAGCTTTTGATACTCCTTTATTTCTTCAACTCTCTTTTTACTTGCTTCAATTGCTTCATATTTTTCTAGAGACGCTTTGCGCTCAATATAGTTTTCTTGAATATTGCCATCTTCATCTTCTTCATCTGGCAAGTAAATATGATGGTGCCTGCTTTCTTTCCGAATATAATCTATTATTCTTCTATTAATAACAATGCTTGCGAAGGTTAAGAACTTACTTCCCTGCTCCTTCTTATATTGGTCTATTGCTTCATTTAGCGCTAGCAAGCCAATACTAAATTCGTCCATTGCTTCCGATATATATCGTTTGCATGCTTTCGAGACAACTTTTTTGACAAATGGCTTGTATTGCTCAAGCAAATCATGGCGTATTCGTCCATCTCCGCTTTGGGCTTTCAATACAAGTTCTTCCATTTCCCCTTCGGTTTTAGAACGTTTACTTTTAAACCATGATTTTATATGTATAGGCTTCATGCTTCCACCTCAATCCCTATATACATTCGAACACTTTTTTTCTTTTTTGGGTGCACTCCTATTCGAATTCATCCTGCTTCAATCTTTATAACATAATTTATGATGTTCGCACACTCCCTAATTTTTACAATAAAATTTTATTACATATGTGTCTAAACTAATAAAGGACAATGCTAAAGCGGGCAGCTTAGAATTGTCCTTCATTTTAGAAACTTTATTTAATTAAATACTTTGGATCAACATTAAAATGTTTGTTTAAGAGAGCCGCTGCTAAATGATATTCAGGAGTAGTTGCAACCTCATGATATACTTTATCAATATAAATATGAATGGCATTTGGCAATTCCCTTTTAAATTGCTTTCTTAATTTTTCTCCAGCATAATCAGCATCAGCCAATATATAGACCTCTTTGTTATCAAGATCATATTCATTGACAAGCTCTTCAATTTTTTCTGTGCTCACCGTGCCATTTGTACAAATTATCTCAACGAAATCAAGAAAAAGTGGCTCAATTTTTTTCTTATCTGATATTCCTTCAACAATAATTACCTTCTCAACATCGATTCGTTCCAATCTACTTCTCCACCTTGGTTAGAGTTTCTATATATAGTAAAAACCGGATGAGAGCGTGGATCGCAATTACATCCGGTTTTCAATAATGTTTTAATCTTCTTTAATTAGTTCCTCATATTGCTCAGCAGTCAGTAGTTGATCCAATTCTGAAGAATCAGACGGCTCAACCACAATCATCCATGCTTTTTCATATGGAGATTCATTTACTAATTCAGGGCTATCTTCAAGATCACTGTTTATTTCAATAACTTTCCCGCTGATAGGGGCATAAAGCTCTGAAACGGTTTTTACTGATTCAACGCTTCCAAATGGTTCATCAGCCGTTAATTCCGCGCCAACTTCAGGAAGTTCAACAAACACAATATCTCCTAATTCATGTTGTGCAAAATCTGTAATTCCTACGCGGATTTTATCTCCTTCTACTTTTACCCATTCATGCTCTTTTGAATAACGTAAATCCTTTGGTATACTCATGAAAACCCCTCCATAACTCATTTCTATAGTTAAATTTCTATCCTTTTGAAGGATAGGTTAATACCGTAGTAAATAAACCTTTACTATGCTTTTATAACCAAGTTTCTTTAAATTGCTCCTCATTAAAACCGACAGTAACCTTTTTTCCATCCGTCGTTATTGGCCGTTTAATAAGCATGCCATCGGAGGCTAATAAGTTTAGCAATTCATCATCGCTTGCAGTTTTTACTTTGTCCTTTAATCCAAGTTCCCGATATTTTTGGCCGCTTGTATTAAAAAATTTCTTCAATTCAAGGCCGCTTTTTTTATAAAACTCTTCAAGCTGTTCTCTTGAAGGTGTATTTTCCACAATATGTATTTCATTGAAAGGAATATTATGACTTTCTAACCATTTCTTTGCATTTCGACATGTACCGCATTTAGGGTACCAATAAAACGTAATTGCCATCTGTTTCCTCCTTATCCATATTAATAATTATTTTACCATATCCCTCTGTGGATTTCATAATTTTTAGTGGGATTTATGTGCTACGGTCTACTAGGAAAAATGTAAGAAGGCCATCCATAGTTGGTAATTTCAGCTAATTGGATGGCCCGCCCTTTATGCGAAATTTCGATAAATTATTACAGCATCCCTCCACATCTTTAAACAATATATTTTTGTGCGGCAATTACTCCCGCTGCTGCTTCCCGTTTTTTAGCGATTATATTGATTGGAGTATGACGGGTTAGCTTGCGAAGAGCTGCCAGCATCATTCTTAAAGCATCACCAGACTCCAGTGCCACAATCGTTTCCCTTGCATGGGCCTCAATTTCATTAAATGCCTCTTGGCAATAAATTTCGGTGTATACTATTTTTTGTTTGTTTTTTTCTGCACCATTTCGGTCGATTGCTTTTTCAGTTCGCAGAACGGCAGATTCCATTGCATAAATATTGTTAATGATGTCAGCAATATTACTAAGGATTTCCTGCTGCTTTTCAAGGGCTGACCCTAACTTTCGGGCCGCTATCCCTGCTGTGAGAATAGCAATTTTTTTAGCGTTTTTACTAAAATATTGTTCTTGTTCAAGAATACGGTCTCCAATTTCCTCAGGCACCATCATTAAAAGCCCTTCTTGTAATGCTTGTGCCTTTTGGAAAAGCGGAAGCTCTCCTTTCAGCACTTTTTTAAGTAGGGTTTCTGAAACAATTAAACGGTTAATTTCATTTGTTCCTTCAAAAATACGATTAATCCGCGAATCCCGATAAATTCTTTCAATCTCATATTCTGTCATAAAGCCATACCCACCATGGATTTGCACACCTTCATCAGCAATAGAATCAAGGGTTTCGCTGCCGAATATTTTTCCTAGTGAACATTCGATTGCGTATTCAGCGATTGCTTTCGCGTTTGCTCGCCCATCTTTTCTTTCTTCTTCTGTTAAAACGCTCATTTGTTCTTCAAATAATCCAACTGTTCGCCAAACCGAGCTTTCCATTGCATATAATTTTGTAGCCATATTGGCTAGTTTTTCTTGGATAAGTCCAAAATTCGCAATTGGAGTTTTAAATTGCTGGCGTTCATTTGCATATTTCACTGATAATTCAAGAGCCCGCTTTGATGCGCCAATCGTTCCAACAGCAAGCTTATACCGTCCCACATTTAAAATATTAAATGCAATTACATGACCTCTTCCTATTTCACCCACTACATTTTCCTTTGGCACAGGTACATCTTCGAGTATGAGGGGACACGTCGATGAGCTCTTAATCCCCATTTTGTTTTCTTCGGACCCTATCGATACACCAGGAAAATCGCGCTCGACGATGAAGGCTGTAAAATGTTCGTTATTGACTTTTGCATAGACGATAAAAATATCCGCAAACGCCGAATTTGTAATCCATTGCTTTTCACCATTTAAAATATAATGTGTGCCCTCCGTATTTAGTATTGCTGTTGTTTTTGCGCCAAGGGCATCAGAGCCGGAACTAGGCTCTGTTAAGGCATAGGCCGCAAGTTTTTCACCTGTCGCTAAGTGTGGAAGATATTTTTGCTTTTGTTGTTCGTTTCCGAAAAATACAATGGGAAGGCTACCAATTCCAACATGGGCGCCATGTGAAATTGAAAAACCGCCAGCAATGGCGAATTTCTCAGCAATAAGTGCGGAGCTGAGTTTATCTAGACCTACCCCGCCGTATTCCTCTGGAATATCTACAGCTAACAGGCCTAACTCCCCAGCTTGCTTTAGTAGTTTTACGGATTTATCAAACTGTTGGTTTTCTAATTGTGAAAGGTGAGGCATTACTTCGTTGATTATAAAATTTTCCGTTGTTTTGGCAATCATTTTATGCTCTTCTGTGAAATCTTCTGGAGTAAACACACTTTGACAAGGGCTATCATCAAATAAAAATTGCGCTCCTTTAATTAGTTGATTGGAATTGGACATGTAAAATTCCTCCTTTTCGCGGAGTTCCTGATGCTTTACTCATAAAATTGAATCACTTACCTAGAAAACGGGCTTATTTTCATGAATCTAATTACACTAATTTATGCTTTATCCACGAAATTGCGGTACATATCTACGAAATCGCGGTATATATCCACAAAATTGCGGCACTTTTCCACGAAGTTCACAATTACTAATTAATTAATTCAAACACCCCGGCTGCGCCCATGCCTCCGCCAATGCACATCGTCACGATACCGAACTGAACATTGCGGCGTTTCATTTCGTGAAGTAAGCTCAATGTTAACTTAGTTCCGGTACAGCCAAGCGGATGTCCTAAAGCAATTGCCCCACCATTTACATTCACTTTTTCTTCGTCCAACCGAAGCTCACGAATAACTTGAATCGCCTGCGAAGCAAAGGCCTCATTTAACTCAATTAAACCGATGTCCGCCAGCTCTAGCCCCGCAAGCTTTAAAGCTTTCGGGATGGCAACGACAGGACCCACGCCCATAATTTCAGGCGGGACGCCTCCCACTGCAAATGAGCGGAATTGCGCTAACGGCTGCAGTCCCTCACTTTGTGCTTTGTCTCGATCCATTAATAAAACAGTTGCCGCACCATCACTCATTTGCGAAGAATTTCCGGCAGTAACAGTTCCTTCGGCAGCAAAGGCTGGCTTTAGTTTACTTAAAATTTCTACTGTTGTTTCTACACGAACTCCTTCATCTTGCATAAAACTGGCTGTTTCCTCTTTCAGCCTGTTATCATCGTCAATTGAACGCCGGATAACCTCAACAGGAACGATTTCTTCCGTAAATTTCCCTTCAGCTAATGCTCTTGCTGCTTTAGCATGGCTTTGGGCAGAAAAGGCATCCTGCTCCTCTCTAGTAATCTTAAATTTATTTGCAACAGCTTCTGCGGTATGGCCCATTGCCATATAATATTCAGGTGCATGTTCAACTAACTTTACATTAGGCTTGACGACATGGCCCGTTATTGGCACTAAGCTCATTGACTCAGCACCACCAGCAATAATGGCATCTGCTAAACCAAGCATAATTCGCTCAGCACCATAGGCGATTGATTGCAATCCCGACGAACAATAACGATTAATGGTAACTGCCGGTGTTTCATAAGACAAGCCTGCTAATGCTGCAATTTGCCTAGCCATATTCATACCTTGTTCCGCTTCTGGGACGGCACAGCCGATAATAACATCATCAATATTTCCACTATAGCCCCCGGCGCGCTTTAACGTTTCCCTTATCGTTAATGAGGCTAAATCGTCCGGACGGACATTCGCAAGTGTACCTTTCTTTGCTTTACCAACTGGTGTTCTGGCGCCAGCAACAATAACCGCTTCTTTCAAAGCTTTCCACTCCTTTCAATTCCATAATGGTTTCCCCTTTAAAAGCATATGTTGCATTCTTTCTTGTGTTTTCCGTTCTCCGACTAAGCTTAAAAAAGCCTCCCGTTCTAAATCTAATAAATATTGTTCATCAACAAACATGCCCTCAGGAACTCGACCACCTGCGATAACGAAAGCAAGCTTCTTTGCAATCTTCAAATCATGCTCTGAAATATAGCCTGAGTTTTTCATATTTATAGCGCCAAGTAGTAGCGCACTATAGCCAGCTTCTCCGACAACGGCTATTTTTCTCCGTTGCGGTGCCTGATATCCGCTAGCATTGAGGGTAAGCACTTTTTGTTTTGCATCATATAACAAATGATCATTATTGAATGTTATGCTATCACTCATACGTAAATAGCCCTTTTCTTTTGCTTCATGTGCCGATGTTGAAACCTTAGCCATCGCTATTGTTTCAAAAGTTGCCTGAGCTGCTTTATGCAAGTCGTAAACAGCAATCTTTGCATTAGCATTTGCACCTACATCACCACGAGCCTTGAAGTCATACTCCGTCAATCGCCTTTCTAAATGGCGCGTATAAAGCTCCTTATTGCCACCTCCCCCAGGAATAACGCCAACACCTGTTTCAACAAGCCCAATATACGTTTCGCTAGATGCTTGAATAGCATCTGCAGCAAGGCATATTTCGGCCCCGCCACCTAAAGCAAGCCCAAACGGTGCTGCCACGACCGGCTTCTTGCAATATTTCACCCTCATCATGGCGTTTTGAAATTGACGAACAACAAATTCAATTTCAAAAAAATTATCATTTTGGGCTTCCATAAGAATGAAAGCCAAATTAGCACCAACGCAAAAATTACCACCATGATGACCAATGACAAGCCCACGGTAATTTTTTTCTACTTCATCAACGGCATAATGCATCATTTGAATCATATCAAGTCCAATCGCATCATTAAGGGAATGGAATTCCAATGCCGCTACACCATCACCGATATTTAGTAAACTTGCACCACTATTCTTCTTAATGACACCGCCCCGCTCTTTTAATTGCCGAAGACAAATTTCTTTAGGGTTTTTCGGCAAAACCTTGCTTTCACGATTATGATAAAAGCTTATAACGCCATCATTTTTTTCATAAAAAGATTTTCTTCCAGTTTCTAACAACTCCTTAATCCACCCTGGAATCTGCTCACCCTCCTGCTCCATTATATGAACTGATTTTTCTAGCCCAATGGCATCCCATGTTTCAAATGGCCCTAGCTCCCAACCGAAGCCCCACTTTAGCGCTTTATCAATCGCTACAATATCATCAGCAATCTCACCGACTAACTGGGCTGAATAAAGAAGCGTTCGTTTTAAAATATTCCATACAAATTTTCCCGCCCGATCATTTGCATAAGCAAGCATTTTTAACCTATCGCTTAAACTTTTTGTGTTCTGACTCATTTCAATTGAAGGAGCCTCTAGCTTTTTCTGTCGTTCATATTGCATCGTTTTAACATTCAGCTCAAAAAGTTCATTTTCTTTTTTTAAATAAAAGCCTTGCCCTGTTTTACTGCCAAGCCAGTTTTTTTCAAGCATATCTTCCATGAAAGCAGGTATCTCAAATACTTTTCGTTCAGCGCCGGTTACTTTTTCGGCAATATTATTTGCCACTAATACAAACGTATCGAGACCGACAACATCTAATGTCCTGAATGTTGCACTCTTTGGACGACCAAGGATTGGACCTGTCACTAAATCAACCTCACCAATACTATAGCCACCTTCCAACATTTCTTTTACAGTAACTAAAAGACTATACGTACCAATCCGATTGGCAATAAAATTCGGAGTATCCTTCGCAACAACAACACCTTTACCAAGAACATTTTCACTAAAACTTTTCATAAATTCGAGAACATAGTTGTCAGTATTTTTAGTGGGAATAATTTCGAGTAGTTTTAAATATCGGGGTGGATTAAAAAAGTGGGTGCCAAGAAAATGCTTTTTAAAATCATCTGATCTTCCTTCAGCCATTGCCTCTATTGATATACCAGATGTATTCGAACTGATAATTGACCCTACCCTTCTAACATTATCAATTTTTTCAAAAACCTTTTTCTTGGTCTCTACTCTTTCAACAACAGCTTCTATAACCCAATCAACCTCATGTAGCTTTTCGAGGTGATCTTCGATATTTCCAATTTCAAGAAAATCTAGATGACGCTTGGATGTAAGCGGAGCTGGCTTTTTCATCACCAATTTTTGCTTAGCCGCTACTGCTAAACGGTTGCGAACTTGCATATCTTCTAAAGTAAAGCCTCGTGCCATTTCTTCCTTAGTCAATTCACTAGGTACGATATCAAGTAATAATGTTGGAATTCCGACGTTTACAAGATGCGCCGCAATCCCTGAGCCCATTACACCTGAACCGATGACCGCCGCTTTACTAATTTTTCGCCACATGATGCTTCCTCCTCTCTAGGCCATATCAATAAAAAGTTATACTTATCAGTATAAAAAATATGAATGATTATCAGCAATTATACCGAATGTACTCCATCCGTTTAAGAAGCAGAAAAACAAAAAGGCCTGACACTCAACGTAACACTAGTTGTTAAAACAGTATCACGTTGAGTGTCTGACCTTAATTGAGTCAGTCTTATTTAGCTTTCTTTTTTGTAAGATTTTCAACAGGTTCATTTAGGAAACGAAGCAAGTCGCGCTGAATAACTTTATCCGAAAGTTCAAGCTCGTATTCAGCTGTTTCTTTTGGCTTTTCACAGTACATTTCATCTGCGGGAAGCCCCGTTCCTTTTGTCAAACATGTTCCTTGCGTGTAGATGAAGTGCTTCGTTACAAAGCTTCCATCACGGAACACAACCAAATCTTTTCGGTTTTTACTAAACAAATCTTCACCAAATTCAATATCCTTATCCGGTTTAATTCCAAGCAAGTTTAAAATCGTTGGTTTAACATCAATTTGTCCACCAATTGTATTGATTGTTTTTCCCTTCATTCCTGGAATGTGAATAATAAATGGAACTTTTTGCAATTCAATTTGAGTATCTGGTGTTATTTCTTTTCCAATCACTTGGCTCATCGCTCTATTATGGTTTTCAGAAATACCGTAATGGTCGCCATACATGACGACAATCGTGTTATCATAAAGGCCGCTTTCTTTTAACTGTTCGAAAAATACTTTCAATGACTCATCCAAATATCTAGCTGTTTGTACATAACGGTCTACCGAACCATCCCCAGTTTGCAAACGCGGGAAATCGATGTCCCCTTCATCAAGAATATACGGGAAGTGGTTCGTTAATGTAAGCATTTTGGCATGGAACGGCTGTGGCAAGCTCTCCAGTAACGGTATTGATTGCTCAAAGAAAGGTATATCCTTTAAACCATAGTTTACTGAGTTTTCATCCGTTACATGATAATATGTTTCATCAAAAAAGTGATCATAGCCCAATGCTTTATACATTAAATCACGATTCCAGAAACTTTTATTGTTGCCATGCAATGATGCCGTTGTATAGCCATTTTCTTTTAAAATTTCCGGAAGAGCATAATACTTATTTTGTGCATTTTGAGTAAATACTGCTCCACTTGGTAATGGATATAATGAGTTATCATTTAAAAACTCAGCATCAGACGTTTTCCCTTGTCCAGTCTGATGATAGAAATTATTGAAATAAAAACTTTCTTGAACTAATTCGTTTAAGAAAGGTGTGACTGGTTGGCCTTCCACTTCATAATTGATTAACCAATTTTGGAACGATTCTAAAGAAATTAAAATAACGTTTTTATCTTTAGCAATGCCAGTCATTTCATTATCTTGTTTAATGCCATCATTCACATAGTTTTCTATTTCAATGATGTCGCTACCTTCCGCAAACGCACGTTGTGCCGATGCCTTTGAATGCATAAATAAATCATACACATGATAATTGTAAACACCAAGGTATTTCACTAACATCGCACGGTCAAATGTTCTTGTTAATAACTGCGGCCTTTGTGTTTCTGCTAAAGCTACGTTAAAAATAAGCAAAGCTACAGAAGCAAGCATTAAAAAGTGTTTCATTGGCTTTCTGACAGCTAAAATCTTTATTTCTTTCTTTCTAGCAATAATTGCTAATAAAGCAATATCAATAAAAAATAATACATCCGTAATCTTCATTAATTCTAACGCACTACCGCCTATTTGAGTGAAATTATTTACTTGGAACAAGACCGGAATTGTAATAAAATCGTTGAAAAAGCGATAATACACCATATTTGCAAACATGATAAATGTAAAAATAAAGCTACATACTACAATTACCCTTCTAGTTAACTTTCTCCTAATTACAAATGCAAGCATAAATAATATTAAAATAGGAGCAAGTGGATTTAGGATAAGGATAAATTCCTCTACAGGATTCCCAATAGGAAGATTAAAAATAAATCGATTAACTATATATGATTTGATCCATAATAAAAAAATGGCAGCTATTAAAAACTTTTCATCAATATTTGGTTGAAAGTTTTTGATTTTGGTCAGTAATCCCTTCATGATTTTGAATTCCCCCTTATCTTTTAACGCTGCTTCTCTCTTTCTTAATCTATCTTTAATTTTATAAATAAATTCGTATTAAAAAAGGAATCAATGACAAGTATCTTACTACTTTCTTATGTAAGTTGCAACATATAAATCTTGAAGCTTTGTTAATAAATTGAAGCACTACCTATATTATTACATATATTACAATATCCACCATTCCCCCTAAGTATTAATTAAATCATAAGTATTAGACGATTACAAATCGTCAAAAGTTTCACTATTACTGAATTTCATTTACCGAGATCTAATCATTGACAAAAGCGCCCTATACCTTATATGATAAATACATAATTTAATTAAGCTTTTCTTTCCAAAGGGGAGTAGCGTCAAGGTTTAACCTTGAAACAAAGTCGTCAATTCATGGAGTGCTATCCATCGGCTTTGTTAACATGATACATGTTTAGCAAGACCTTTGCCTTATTTAAAAATGGGGCAAGGGTCTTTTTTATTTTTTATAAAATGGAGGTATGGAAATGGAATTTCTTACAGCACTATTAGCAATTGTTATCATCGATTTAGTTTTGGCAGGTGATAATGCCATTGTCATTGGGCTTGCCGCACGAAATTTACCGAAAGAAAAACAAAAAACCGTTATATTATGGGGAACAATTGGCGCCGTCCTCATCCGCGCCCTTGCAACCATCGCGATTGTATGGCTGCTAAAAGTCCCAGGATTGCTGCTTGTCGGCGGCATTCTCCTAGTCTGGATTGCGTATAAGTTATTAGTTGAGGAAAAAGGGCATGAAGTAAAAGCTGGTGATAGTATAATGGCAGCGATTAGAACGATTATTATTGCCGATGCAGCAATGGGGATTGACAATGTATTAGCCGTTGCAGGTGCAGCACAGGGCAGTGTTTGGCTTGTCATTTTAGGATTAATGATTTCGGTTCCGATTGTCGTTTGGGGAAGCACCATTATCATTAAATGGATGGAGCGTTATCCGGTTATTATTACAATTGGTTCCGGAATACTAGCTTGGACTGCGGCAAAAATGATTGTTGCTGAACCTTTCATGAAAACATTTTTTGCAAACGACTTTTTGAAATACGGCTTTGAATTTCTCGTAATAGCCGCAGTTATTGTTGCAGGTAAAATAAAGAAAATGAATCGCTCAAAAAACCAACTAGCGACAGATCATCTTTCTTAGAAATAAAGGGCTGTCATCATTGCTATAGTAGAAACAATGATGACAGCCCTTTTCACCTATGTATTTAGATAGTTATGTTTTTTTTAAATCACATTTTTTTTGCTTTCCTTGATTTAATAAAAGTAAACAGAAAAATAAGAAAAACAATAACAATCCCAACATAAGCAACATTGGAATAAACATCCATATATCCCACAATCGAATCCCAAGATTCCCCCACTGAAGCGCCAAGTTTAATAAGTACAATATTCCAGATACATGTTCCGACTGTTGTCAAAATAAGAAATAAAACGAATTTCATATTGGACATTCCCGCTGGAATGGAAATTAAACTTCTAATTAACGGCACAAAGCGGCAAAAAAATACCGTCCACGGCCCATATTTATCAAACCAAGCATCCGCTTTATATAAATCGTCTCTTGTTAAGCGCAGGATGCGCCCCCATTTGTCAATGATTTTTTCCATATTTTCTACGTCTAAAAGCAAGCCGATTCCGTAAAGGACAACAGCGCCAAGCACGGAGCCAATCGTTGAGGCAATTACGACGCCCGTAATTGTTAAATCAGTATTAGTTGTCATAAACCCGCCAAAAGTCAAAATGACTTCTGAAGGTATTGGCGGAAAAATATTTTCCAGTGCAATCAAAAGCAAAATTCCAATATACCCATAATCATTAATAATATTTATTAACCAATTTTCCATACTACACTCCTACTCATTATTCTTTAGGATTTTCCACTATAGTATAACAAGAATACAAGAAAAAAACGAAAACTTTTCACAATTCAAACGAAAACCCTACTATATTTGTCCTAGCTAGCTACTCGTCCACATTCATATACTGTTGTGTACTCAATTATATGAATGTAGGGGGTGAACGAATGTCTGCACATTATTATCATTTATGTTGCAAAAATATTGGCAGGCCTGTTGAAATAAGAACTCGTGACGGAAGAGTCCATAGAGGTATGATAACACATGTTGATAATCGGAATGTTTATGTTAGACCATTTGGAGGCGGGCGAAATCTAGGAGGCTTTGGATTTGGATTTTGGAGGCCTTGGGGCTTTGGTGTTGCTGCATTTGGAATTGGCGTTGCATTTGGATCGATTGCTACACTTGCTTTCCTTCCATTTTTCTGGTGGTAAACAAATGAAGCGGGACAAGGGGCGGGTCCCTTGTCCCGCTTCATTTATATTTGCGCAATTTCATTTGCTTCTTTGACTAATAAATCTTTACTACCAATCCCCTTTTCATCTACATATTTTTTCACTAAATAATAGCCAACACAATAACCAAGCATTTTCGGGTATGATAAACGCATTCCATACAATAGCTCATGATGCTGACGTTGGACATTTCTTATATTTCTATTTGGAAGGATTAACCTTTGCCACATTTTTTCAAGCTCATCATTTGAATAATATGATGTATAGCCCGCTTGGTATTGCGTACCGAATCTTTCCCGAACGGCATTTTCCGCCAATCCCTCCAAAATAATCGTATCTAATAAAACATAATCTGCTTCTTTTTTCGAAAATTTACATAAACGGCACACATGATTATATTCATGGGTCAAGAGTGCCTTTAGTTCATTTTCTGATGTCTGTTCTGAAACAAATAAAAATAATTTGTCCTTAAAGGCTAAGCCTGACTTTCCGTTAAACTCTTGTTTAATTTTGCGGTTTCTCGAATCTGCTGGAAAAATAAAAATCGGGACATTCGGCCCGCCCCACAATTTCCGCAGTAAGCGCTGCTCTTTCTCGGCAATTTCCCACACTTTATTTTTTCGTATCACCTCGACTTGCTCCATTCCTCTACGATAAGGGCGATACATACCATGCACTGTTAAATAGTCATAAATTTCCGGAGCAGAAACGCCAGCAAAAAATTCAGTAAGCTTTTCACATAATTCAATTGGGTTATCGTAAGAATTGACTAACCATTCATCTGTTCTGATAACGCTCATATCAACACCTCATTTTCGGAAGCAGGGGACGGTTCGATAGTACTGAAAAAGTAGTTTTCATAATGCACATATATTTCAAATATATGGCAATCGGACAATAAATCGCCTTGGGCGGACAATAAGTTGCCTGATCTCGACAATAAATGCCTCTTATTGGACAATAAAAGTGATTCTAGGACAATAAGTTTGAAATGGCTCGATTTTTTCAGGCGTCTCGGACGGTTCTTGTGCTTCCATGCATATTTTTTCTCGTATAAATACGATATGCAGATGTTCTATAAGCGCTACTATCACCAGAAGGACTGATACCACGCAATCCAGCAAGGAATCCTAGTCCTTATAACAAAATACTTGTGAACTTCCCTATTACACAGATCACTAAAATCAACGCTAAATGGAGAAAAGCCATAACAATCATATCTTCTATTTCTTCTTCCATATACTGTCTCCCCCTGCAACATTACTACTTTAGTATATTTAGACAAGTTATAAATTATGAAAAAAAGCTATAAAAAAGAGAGTCAACCAAATAATTGATTGCTCTCCTAAAAATGTTTTATTCTGAAACAATGGCCAATGATGGAGTCATGCGGGTAATTTTTACTGAGATAATATGGTGCTCTTCCATTTCGACCACCTTAAATTGGTAGTCGAGCTTTTCAATATAATCACCTTGTTCTATATCTAAATTCTCCGTTAAAATCCAGCCGCCGATTGTGTCAACATCTTCATGGTTTATTTGTATTCCAAGAAGTTCATTAATATCATCAACTAAAACCTTTCCATCAACTACAAATTCATCATCATCCAATTTTTGAATTGGCGGTTTTTCATCAATATCAAATTCATCGTGAATATCGCCGACAATTTCTTCAATAATATTTTCAACAGTCACTAACCCAGATGTTCCGCCATACTCATCTACTAAAATTGCCATATGAATTCGTTCTTTTTGCATTTTCAAAAGCAAATCATGAATTGGAAGAGATTCAATGACTTTAATTAATGGTCTGATATAATGTTCTACTGTATCATTTAGATTAACGGTGCCACCAACAAAATCTTTAAAAATCTCTTTCATATGAATAATCCCAATAATATTGTCCTTATCCCCATCCATGACAGGGTATCTTGTAAACTGTTCCTCGCGAATTAACTCGATAAGCTCTTGCATTGTCTGACTTTTTTCAATCACAACCATTTCAGTTCGTGGAATCATAATTTCCTTGGCAATTCTATTGTCAAAGTCAAAAATATTTTGTACATATTGATATTCAGATTGATTGATTTCGCCGCTTTCATAGCTTTCAGAAAGAATGTAACGCAACTCTTCCTCAGAGTGAACGACTTCATGTTCAGATGCTGGCTTCAAACCTACTAATCTTGTTAGACCACGAGCAGAACCATTCAGCACCCAAATAAATGGATACATAATTTTATAGAATATCATCAATGATTTAGCAGTTCTTAAGCTGACTTCTTCAGCTTTTTGAATTGCTAAAGTTTTTGGAGCCAATTCACCAACAACTACGTGCAGGAATGTAATCAACGCAAAAGCAATCGCAAAAGAAAGGACCGTAGCAACGGAATCAGGAATATGAAGGCTCTCAAATATAGGGTGCAACAGTCGCTCAATCGTTGGTTCACCTAACCAACCTAACCCTAAAGCTGTTATTGTAATTCCTAATTGGCAAGCTGAAAGGTATTCATCTAAATTGCTAATAACCTTTTTCGCTGCGAGAGCTTTTTTATTCCCTTCATCAATCAATTGTTCAATCCTTGAGCTTCTCACTTTCACAAGCGCAAATTCCGCTGCGACAAAATAACCTGTCATCGCAATAAGAATGGCGACCAAAAATATGTTTACTATGTCCAAATGAGGACTCATGCCCAGTTAAACTGAGCAGAGTCATTCACCCCCTACTAAATGCTAAAATGACACTTAGTTACTAATGTAACTGCTGTTCATTTCATTTATTCATTGTTTATATTAGAAAGAATTATAGCATAAAAAGCATGCGGTTACACGTTTAACTTCCACAGCATTTTTTTCATAGACTATCCGTAATATGATTATTTTCTATCTTAATTATTCATCAAAAACGTAATTAGTGACCTTGAGCTGGCCCAAAAGTGACTATAGGCAAAAGAAAACAAAACGAACTCCTTCCATATAACTGAAGGAGTTCGTTGTTGATTATTTTAGCAATCTAGTAATCATCACAACAGCTTCTGCTCTTGTCGCTTTTCCTTTTGGGTTGAAGGTCCCATCTGGGAAGCCACCTACTAATTGATGTTTTGCCACTGCGGCGATGAATGATTTGGCCCAAGCAGAAATTTCGGTATCGTCTTTAAAGGCAGTACCAGCTTCTTGAACATCTAACTTAGCTGCACGAGCAATGATTACTGCCATTTGTTCTCGAGTAATTGAATCGTTTGGTGTGAATTTATCTGCTCCTAGGCCTGCTGCGATTCCATTTGCCACGGCTGTTGAGATGCAATCCTTTGCCCAGTGGCTCGTTGTATCTGCGAATGTTTTACCCTGTTCACATGTTAAGCCAAGCGCCCTAACTGTTATTGATGCAAACTCCGCTCTTGAAATGTTGTTGTTCGGCATGAAAGTTCCATCTGGGAACCCTTTGATTATACCTTTTGAAACTAGCCCTTCAATTTCCTTCTCTGCCCAATGTCCTTTAATATCAGTGAAAGAATCTTTTAGCGGCTGAATAGTCTCTATTTGTTCTTGTACCGTTAATTCTTCCTTTTTAGTTGCTAAAACAGCAAATTTAGTAAAATGATTCACTTCACCACTTACTTTACCGGAAACTATATCTAGTTTTACATTTTCAAGTTCGGCCCATTCCTTCGTTGCTGCATTGAACAAGACTATACTAACCGTAAAGTTTGTTTCATCATATTTTGATTTGTCGAATGGTAGCGTAATCGTGACAGCTTTATCGAAATTGCCTGCTTGATCTTTCGTAATTTCGTAAACATCACTAATTAGTTTACTGTTTTCTTGTATTAGCAGATTAGAAGTACCAGCTTCTTTCTTTATGACTACTGTAAAATTACGGCGAAGGGCGGTAGCTGGAATGACAATTTTTGCACCTTCGTATTCAATAATTCCCCCAACAGAAGCTAAAATATAATAGGCGTTTTTTGGAGGCAAAATTGTGCCACCGCCGCTACTTTCACTACCTCCAGCATTATTTGTACTACCTTCCGGTGATTTAATTGGCCCAACATATGGACTCATTGTAGCGATTCCAATTGTATCTCCAGTTGTTGCAATTGGTGTAACTTCAAAGGCGATATATTTTCCAATATCATCTGGAGCTGGTTTGTAAGTTGTATTCGTTGCTCCTGTAATAGGTACTGCATTAGTCCCATTTTGGTCGCTTGCTTGATACCATTTATAGGTTGATTTCGCTTCTGCATCACCGTCTACATCTTGATAAGCATAACTACCTGTTAATGTTGAACCTACCATTTTTGTTCCAGTAACATCTACATTGGTTGCCACAGGTTTTTGATTAAAAATAGGCCGAGGTGTACTAGTTGTTAAAAAAGATACAATTGAACCGTAAGCAATCCCATTTTCGTTTTCCGCATAAGCGCGAACATAGTACGTTGTGTCCGGATTCAAGCCTGTTACATCTGCCGTAAACACACCTGTCCCGCTTCCAGAGATGACAATTGTATCGGCCGTTGTCACATTCCTATCAGTTGAATAAACAAAACCACGTTCTGTAACAGGTGAGTCTCCATCTGATATTACTGTTCCACTAAATGTTGCCTTTGTATCACTGACCCCAACAATCAGCCCAGTTTGTACAATCGCTTCTGTTGATGGGGGTTTTTGGATGGTAATCGTAATAGTGGACGTTGCACTTCCGCCATATCCGTTATTCACTAAAACTGTAAAACTATCTTTTCCAACATAATCGGTATTCGGTGTATATAGCCAAGTCCCGTCCAAATTCACTTGGACTGTTCCATTTGTTGGATCACTCCCCTTAGTATAGGTGAGAGGATCACCATCTGCATCTGTTGCTGCTACCGCTCCGTTCACTTGAGTATTTTTCATAGTCGCCTCTTGGTAGTCGCTTACTATTGGTGCCTGTTTTTCTATCCACTTCGCATAAAAAGTAATAGGTGAGCTGCCCATTATAAACGTATCATTTGCCGCATAATTAACCCCTTTTCCATCGGCGGCTGTGTTCCAGCCGGCAAATACATAACCTGATTTCACAAGACTGCCCTGACCCGCTACGATTACATTTGCATTGTATTCATAGCTCATTGCATTTGGAGGTGTCCCCCCTGTTGAACCATTGCCATCATATGTGACCGTATATTGATTGGCTTCCCACTTGGCATATAATGTCATGTCACCTGCCCCCATTGGAAACTGAGCATCCTCCATATACGTTATTCCGCTGCCATCAGCTTTCGTATTCCAGCCCGCAAATGTATGGTTCGCTTTAGTAAGATTACCCATGTTGCCATATACGGTAACTGAAGTCCCTTTTTCATAATAAGCACTGTCACTCGGTACAGCCCCGGCGTCATGTCCGTTGCCATTGTATGTGATGTTATAAGCAGGTGAAAGCATCCGGATCCGATGATTTGCCGTGTCCGCAATGAAGAGATTACCGCTGTTATCAATAGCCAAGCCATGTGGTGTACTTAATTGAGCCTCCGTCGCAGGTCCGTTGTCACCTGAATATCCTTTAGTTCCATTTCCAGCAATGGTTGTTATCGTGCCGTCGCTATCCACTTTACGAATTCGATGATTGTATGTGTCCGCAATGAAGAGATTACCGCTGCTGTCAATAACCAATTGTTGTGGAGTATTCAATTGAGCCTCTGTAGCAGGTCCATTATCCCCTGAATATCCTCCTCCTTGACCTCTAGCTCCAAACCCCGCAATGGTCGTAATGACGCCATCACTGTCCACTTTACGAATTCGATGATTGAATGAATCCGTAAAGAACAGATTACCGTTGTCAATAGCCAAGTCCGTCGGCCCATACAACGTAGCCTTCGTAGCAAGCCCATCGTCCCCCGAATAATTTCCAGCTCCATTCCCGGCGATGGTCGTAATCGTACCTTTGTCCACTTTACGAACACGGTTATTCCAATTGTCGGCGATGAAGAGATTGCCGCTGTTGTCAATAACCAATCCACGGGGGCTGCACAGTTTAGCTGCTGTAGCAGAATCATTGTCCCCTGAATATCCGCATCCTTCACCATAACCTCCAACCCCCGCAATGGTCGTAATCCTGCCTTTACTGTCCACCTTACGAACTCGATGATTACCATCATCGGCAATGAAGAGATTGCCGCTATTATCAATAGCCATTCCATATGGATGTGCCAATTGTGCTTCGGTAGCTGGTCCATCGTCCCCTGAATTTCCTTCAGTTCCATTTCCAGCAATCGTCGTAATGACGCCATCGCTGTCTACTTTACGAATTTTAAAATTGACTGTGTCCGCAATGAGAAGATTGCCGCTGTTGTCAATAACCAATCCACGGGGCTCGTACAGTTGAGCTGCTGTAGCAGATTCTCCGTCCCCCGAATATCCAGCTTTTCCAGTTCCAACAATAGTTTTAATAATATAACCTTCTGCATAAGCCTTCGAAACTAAACTGCTTTGGAATGCTCCAAAAACCAATTGAACAATTGTAAAAAGGACTGTAAATAACAATGCTTTATTATTCATCCAATAGGAATCATCTTTATTTACCATTCTTATCTCCTTTCGATTTTTTTCAGTGATTCTCCTTTAAAGACCTCACTTTATCACAGATGCTACATTTATTGGTGCCCTAAACGTAAGTAGTGACCTTTGGCTAGTCAAAAAGTGACTATAGGCCAAAATTGACGCGCAGGACATTTACTACCCCTTTCACCCATGCTAGAATTGCGCCGTTATTGGCAAGTAAAATTATACTTTTAAAAAGTCATCTTATTTATGATAAAGGTCATGAATAAGTCATGAATAAGTCATGAATAAGTCATAACTTTAAGGCCGCCTGCTTTAAATTAAACAGCATCTACACTTATGTGCAGATGCTTTTTAATCGACTATCCGTACCATGACTATTTTCTATCAAGAAATCCTTATTGATTTTCCTCTTGATCCAACATGCGAATGAGCATGGTCACCGCTTCCGCCCGTGTTGCTGTACCGTTTGGAACGAAATGATTTTCGCCGCGACCATTCACGATACCGATTTTGTGCACAGCATTTACTGCCCCTTTCCCCCATGTTGGAACCGCTTCGTCATCTGCAAATGGACTTACAGCATTTGCACCCAATTCCAGTTTCATTGCCCGAGCGAACATCACGGTCATTTCCATTCGAGTAATGAAAGCACTTGGTCGGAAGCTACCGTCATCATACCCGGCAACAATTCCTGCTTGGACCATACGGTCAATAGCCTCTTTCGCCCATGAACCGATTTGTTGACTGTCAACAAACCCTGTAGATGTAGCTGTTCCTTCTAATTTCAAGGCTTTTGAAAGCATCACGGCGAATTCAGCACGTGTAACCGATGCGTTCGGTTTAATTGTCCTGTCTGGATATCCTTCTATAATTCCTTTTGCTAATGCTTGGTTAATATAGCTTTCTGCCCAATGACCTTTGATGTCCGAAAACGTTACAGCTGATGCCGCAGACGTAGGATTCATTTCACCAGGTTTAAGCGCTGGTTCCTCTATTTTTTCTGGTGTTGGTTCCTTTGCTTTTGAAGGTGTTGGTTTAAGTGAAATTCCTCCACCACCTCCACTACTTCCATCGCTATCCGACGATTTAGCCGTCGGTGCAATCGAGGTAAGTTCCTCACTTTCCATTCCCATAAGGTTGAATGCCTTGATGGTAAACGTATAGGTCGTGCCTGCTTTCAATCCCGTAATGACTTGTTCGTTCACGTTACTCTCTACGGTTACATACTCTATGCCATTGACATAAATTCGGTAGCCGGTCACTCCTGCGTTATCGGTCACACTTGGCCAAGAAAGTTTCACGCTTGTTTGTGCAACGCTCGATACGAATAATATGCTACCATTTGGCCATATCGGTGCTGTTGGTTCTTCCGGATTTGGAGAATCCGTTTGCTTCGGTTTGACGACCACATTCACCTTCGCTGTTATGTTCTGTGGATTTCTAACATCCTCTGCCAATGTTCCAGTAAATGTATATTTTTCTGCTATATTGCCGTCGTACGTTGGACTTCCACTGTCCCAAGTGACGCCTAGGCTTCGGCTTGTTTGATCAGTTAGCGTCACTTGAACCGTTAAAGGTAACGGCAATGATGAACGGGAGGTTCCATAGGCTACCTCGATGTCAGCAAGCAACTCCACGTTTTCTAGCGACAAATCTTCCTTTTTATAGTTAAATTCTACTGTTACCGCTCCGTCCTCGGTTGTTAAAGTTACTTCTTTACTAGTAGCATCTGCTAATGTATATCCTGCTATTTCTTTCGAATGTACTGTGTAAGTTCCTAGTTCCCTAGTTAATGTTTCTGCCTCTAATACAACTTTAGTATCCATATCTATGTGGTTTATTATAATTACCGCTGTATCTGGAGTTACAAAATCTTCCCTGTATTTAAAATCAACAACCACTTCTTGATTTTTAGAAGTCAGGCTCACTTGTTTACTTGGTGCATCTACCAAGGTATATCCTGGTATATTTTTAGAGTTTACAGTGTGTGTCCCTAATTCCTTTGTCATGATTTCTCTGTCTAATACATTATTCGTATCAATGTCTAGATGGTTGACTTGAATAGTTGCAGTGTCCGGAACGATAGGTGCCGGATTTACTACTACCTTTAATTTTACATTCAAGTTTAGTGGATTCGCTACATCCCCTGCCAACGTTCCGGTGAATGTATATTCTCCCGCTGTGTTGCCGTCATACGTTGGACTTCCACTGTCCCATGTGACACCTATATTTCGGCTTGTTTGATCGCTTAGGGTAACCTCTACCGCAGATGGCAATAGTAATGCCGAACGCTCCGTTCCATAAGATACTGTGATGTCGGTGAGAGGAGACACACTTTCAACCGAAAGACTTTGCTTTAGCTGTGGCACAAAATAAAACGGAATAGAGTTCCCAGCAACACTTACTAGTGCTTGCCGCCAATCAGTCGCTATCTCCGTACTTTCCCCAAGTACGACATAATGAATACGATAATAAACAGCATATATTGGCACTGGGTTAGATTCAGAGACATACATAGAGGCATCTCCCATGCGAATTGTCGGGCTGAGGGACGGTGCTTTAGAAGTAGCATAAGGCTGATTATCTCTTCGAATCTCAAATTCTGTAAATGCATAATGATAGATTTCATCATCCAAGCCACTTACTTGAAAGCGAAAGCTCTCCAATGCTTCTCCATGAATAATATTGCCATCAGCATCTGAAAGAAGTAGCCGATTTTCTATTGCATCTCCTAATATACTAGCAGGGAATGTACTAATTGTTAAAACAATGATTAAAAATAAAAGATTGATCCGTCTCACTATACTATTCCTCATAATTACCACCTTGATTCCTTGTTATGGTGTAATTTTATGGACATCAAATTGACCGTCTAATGCAGGTACAGCGTACATCCTTACATACAGACTCAGCCCAGTTGTAGAAAGTTTCACCTCTACCAATTGTTCATTGTCTTCCCCATTTAACATTCCTTGTAATTTTGTGAAGCTACCATTTTCATCTTCTTCTCCCATCGAATTGATGCGTACCCCAGTGAGACTGCCCGTGATGCCGTTGGAATTAATACTAGTAAAGGTTCCAACCAACAACTGATTAGGGTCATAAACTAATGTTGAGAATGACTTATTTGGATGTACCGAAAGTACTGGTAGAAGTTGATGTGTAGCTGGCGATAATTCCTCTTCCCATTCCGCAAAAATCGTAATATTGCCTGTTATAGTTTTAAAATCATAATCAGACTCTGTATTTGTCCGCCATTTCTTAAAAACAGTATTTTCTTTTGTAGGAACGGTAATAGGCTTGACTAAAGGCTCGCCAGGTTTAATTGTATGAGACGGGAAAGAACCTTCCCCACCTTTTAAATCAAAGGATGCAATCCTTCCGACCAATTGTACTGATCTACTGCTATTTAAAGCCCATTTATGAGCCGTGCTGTTTTCTTCTGTTATTATGATTGCTGATGATGGAACAGCTTCTGCACCAATAATTTCAGTATTTCTAGGTAAAGAAATATATTCCAAAGGATTAAAGTAAAAAGCCATTTCATCAATTTTAATAACACTTTCCGGGATAATAACATTTTTCAATTGATTGCCCGCAAAAGTAAGGAGATTAATTCTAGTCAAATTATTAGGCAGACTAACTTTTGTAAGTTGATTAGCTTGGAAAGCGTGGTTACCAATGCTAGTTACACTATCTGGTATAACAATACTTAGAAGCTGATTGACCATAAATGCAGAGTCCCCAATACTTGTTACAGTATTTGGGATAATAACACTTTGTAATCCTTTCTCCTTAAAAGCTCTATCCCCTATTTTTTTTACAGTTACCCCATCTATCCTTTCAGGAATGACTACATTTACCTCTGTACCTATATATCCTGTTATAGTGCCGGTGTCTTTATCGAATTGGAATGCACCTTCGTCTTGAATTGATTCTTCCCATCCCGCAAGAATCGTTATATCACCTGTTATAGTCCTAAAATCATAAACTTCCCTATTATCTGTCCGCCAGTTTTTAAAAACTGCTCCTTCTTTAATAGGGATAGCTTTAGGTTTAATTAAAGGATTTTCCAAACTTACAGTATGGTCAGGAAAGTAACCTTCCCCTCCTTTTAAATTAAAGGTTGCGGTTTTTCCTACTAATTGCACCGCCATACCATTTTTTACAGCCCAAGAATGAGCTGCACTGTTTTCTTCAGCTATTATGATAGCTGATGGCGGAATAGAATCTGAAACAATATTTTCGATATTTTTTGGTGTTGAAATATATTCTATAGGATTCATATAAAAAGCTGCTTGACCAATTCTAATAACACTTTTCGGGACAGACACATTTTCCAATTGATTGTCTGCAAAGGTAAGTAACTTAATTGTAGTCATGTTATTTGAAAGAACCACTTTTGTAAGTTGATTGGATTGAAAACCTGATTCTCCAATATCAATTACGCTATTTGGGATATTAACTTCTTTTAGTTGATTATGAGAAAAGGCATCATTACCAATACTAGTTACGCTATTTGGGATAATAACACTTTGTAATCCTTTCTCCTTAAAAGCTCTATCCCCTATTTTTTTTACGGTTACCCCTTGTATTCTTTCAGGAATGACTACATTTACTTCTGTACCTATATATCCTGTTATAGTGCCGGTGTCTTTATTGAATTGAAAAAAATTTTCGTCTGTTTGCGTAATACTAAATTCATATTCTAAGTCGGCATCTTCTAGAATATCTTCTTCCTTATGAACATCTTCCTCAACAGGCACTTCAGCTTGCATATCCCTTGCGGTTACTGTAAAAGGGAGAAGAATAAATAATAAGATAATTGTTAGTAGGAAACTTACATGCTTCTTCGTCATAAAAACCCCCATAACTTTTTAATTCCTATAAATAAACATGGTAAAAACAATTATACTTTTTAAAAGTCATATTCTTTATGACAATAGTCATGATAAAGTCATAACTTTACAAGGGCTTATTTAAAACAGAAAAGCATCCACACTTATGTATGGATGCTTTATCATATACTGTCTGTATCATGATTATTTTGCATTTAAAATCCTTATTGAATTTCCTCTTGTTCCAACATCCGAATAAGCATGGCTGCGGATTCGGCACGTGTTGCAGAGCCGCTTGGAACGAATTGATTCTGACTGCGACCATTCACGATACCGATTTTGTGCACGACATTCACTGCCCCTTTCGCCCATGTTGGGATTGCTTCGTCATCTGCAAATGGACTTACTGCATTTGCGGCTAATTCCAGCTTCATTGCCCGAGCAAACATCACCGCCATTTCCGTTCTTGTAATGGAGGCGCTTGGTCGGAAGCTACCATCATTGTAGCCGGAAACAATTCCAGCCTGTACCATGCGGTCAATGGCCTCTTTTGCCCATGCTCCTATTTGGGTACTATCAGCAAATTCGGTAGGTGCAGCTGTTCCTTCTAGCTTCAATGCTTTTGCGAGCATCACGGTGAATTCAGCACGAGTGACTGGGTTGTTCGGTTTAAACGTTCCATCTGGGTAACCACCTACAATTCCCCTAGCTGAGGCCTGATTAATATAGCTTTCCGCCCAATGGCCTACACTGTCATTAAATTCAATAGTGGAGCTAACCGGGCTTTTTGGTTCATTAAATTCATTGGATTCCTTTGTTTCCTGTGAATTCTCTGATTCCCTAATAACCGTAATAATATAAGACTTCTTCTTACCATTTTCTGCTTGGACAAGGATTTCAAACTTATTTTCTCCTTCTTTTAAAGTAACCTCTTGCCCATTTCCTAATGGTTTCCCTTGCAGTGTCAACTTTGACTTGTCCTTCGCCGGATTTGCCAGCAATTCAATTTTCTCCGCTTTTGTTTTAATCGTATAGTGAGTTATGTTTGGAGAAAAAGATGGTGTTAATGACAGCTTCCTGCCGTTGCTCCAAATTGCCAGGTCATTTAAATCAGTATTGCCGGATGACAGGTTGCTACTTTTATTTTCTTCGTCATCAGAGCTGCTTGAACTACCTCCGGAACCGCTTGAAGGTTTGGCTGTCGTTACTTTTGCACTAAGCAATTCGCTCTCTTTCCCCGCTTCATTAAATGCTTTGATGGCAAATGTATAGCTTGTATCTGCTTTCAGTCCGGTAACAACTTGTTCGTTCACATTATCAGCTACAGTTACATA